>CANKGI010000037.1 GCA_947481365.1 Bacteroidota bacterium
AATACATCAATTGTTTTAATTAGCAGTTAGCTTTTTGCCATTAACCTTTTGCTTATCGCTTCTAGCTATTAGCATTGTCATTTCGAAATTGTCGAGAAAATGAGGAAGGTAAAGTTCCTTTGTTTAATAAACCTTTTAGCGCACAAATATTTTGTTTGAAAATTCTGATTTATATTGCTGTTGAATTTCCATAAAAATAATTCATTACTTTTGTTTTGAAACACAAATAAATGATTACTAAAATGAATCATAATTATTTTACTCTTCGAACTATTGTACTATTCACATTATTGATTTTTTTCATTGGATGTAATAGGGATAATAGCTTACCTAATAAAACAAATAGTGATTGCTATAGTGAATCTACTGCTGAAATTCCAGCAACTGGTAATATTGGTAATTATTATTGGTACACTGATGTTCAAAATGGATTTTGGTATAAACATGCTATTGCAATTAGAAGCAGACCTAATTGTGATTCTCTCATTATTTCTTTTCTCGGTTATGCAAAAAGGTCAGATTTAACTTACCCTTTATATATCGATTTTCACTTGGTCCTTAGAAATCATCCATTAAAAAAATTTGAAGAATTAGTCACTTTAAATAATACAAATATTGTACTTAATGATTCATCAAATTACATTTTGTTTGTTGATGACCATTATCATCATATAGCAGATTCTGCTAATTTAGATACTATAAGAGTTTCCTCTGGTATAGTAAATTTTACCAAAGTGCATAATCTATGTGGAATTACTTGGGGTTATTTATTAGCTGATAGAATGTTTGGGACATTTAATTTTTCAATTCCAAATGGATCAAAGAAATTGTCAGCCGTTGGGAATTTTGACTTTTACTTAAGACCTGGAGACGATAATATTTATTTTGGCAATTAAATTTGAACACGGTTATTCTATGTTTTACAAGTCTAAAAATTTAGTTTGGACAGCTGTATTTTAATTGAGTGTATTTGAATTTGTTCTTAATCAAAAGTTTATTCTTTCAACTCTTTCCTTTATAAACAAAAAATCTGTTAATAAATGCTTTAGCTTTTAAGTATTTATATGTTCATTTGCTTTATATTAAAATGCACCTTTATGAAAAACTTAATTAGTTCGGTATTGATGTTAGTAGCCACACATGTATTTGCACAGCAAGAAAAGTTTGAATACAAAGAACAAACTTCGCCAGATGGAAAATACAAATACACCATCGTTACCAACGATCCATTAAAAGTTCGCACGTATGTGTTGCCTAACGGACTAACAGTAATGTTATCTGAAAATCATTCAGACCCACGCATTCAAACTATGATTGCTACAAAAGCCGGAAGCAAAAATGATCCTGCCGATAATACAGGTTTGGCTCATTACTTAGAGCACATGTTGTTTAAAGGAACAGATAAATACGGAACAAAAGATTGGACAAAAGAAAAAGAACAACTCGATAAAATAGATGCATTATATGAGTTGTACAATAAAACAACTGATGAGGCAAAACGAAAATATATTTATCATTTAATTGATTCGGTTTCGGGTGAGGCTTCAAAATTTGCCATTGCCAACGAGTATGATAAAATGGTTCAGTCAATGGGTGCAACCGGAACCAATGCATTTACCTCGCTAGAGCAAACTGTTTATGTGAATGATATTCCCTCAAACCAGGTTGAAAAATGGCTAAACGTTGAGTCGGAAAGATTCCGCAGTCCTGTTTTACGTTTATTCCATACCGAACTGGAAGCCGTTTACGAAGAGAAAAATATTTCGCTTGATAACGATGGACGAAAAGTTTTTGAAGCCATGATGACAAACTTGTTTAAAAATCATGCATACGGAACACAAACAACCATCGGTACGGTTGAGCATTTAAAAAATCCATCACTCATTAAAATCCGTAATTTTTATAATACCTATTACGTTCCAAATAATATGGCCATTATTATGTCGGGAGATTTTAATCCCGATCAGTTGATTGAGATGATAACAGCGAAGTTTTCATACATGCAAACCAAATCTGTTCCTGAGTATACTTTTAAACCCGAAGTAGCTTTAACCGAACCAACTGTTGTGAATGTATATGGCCCTGATGCCGAAAATCTGATGATGGCATATCGATTACCAGGAGCACAAACCAAAGAAGCAAAATACATGGCTCTCATCGATTATATTTTGTCGAACTCAAAAGCCGGATTGATCGATTTGAATTTAGTAAAAGGGCAAAAAGTGTTGAACGCAGGTTCGCAAGTTTGGCCTAATAAAGATTACAGCATACACATGCTAACAGGAAAACCAAAAACAGGTCAGTCGCTCGAAGAAGTTAAAGATTTGTTGATTGGACAAATGGAATTAATCAAGAAAGGAGACTTTGATGATGAAACTTTAAAATCAATTATCAATAATTTTAAAGTAGATCAGATAAGAAACAACGAATCGAACAGAGGAAGAGCAAACACCATACTTGAGGCATTTACTGCAAATGTTCCTTGGAATGAGGCTGCTTCATATTTGGAAGATTTGTCGAAAATTTCTCGTCAGGAGTTGATTGATTTTGCCAATAAATATTACACCAACGATTATGTGGTAGTATATAAACGTCAGGGAGAAAATAAAACAGTTAAGAAAATTGTGAAACCACAAATTACTCCTGTGCAAGTTAATCGGGAAGATGTTTCGCCTTTTGTAAAAAGTATAACTGATACAAAAGCAATTGAAATGAAACCGATGTTTATTGATTATGATAAAGACATTGCAAAATATAAACTCAATAATAAAGTTCCTGTGTATTATGTTCAAAATCACGAAAATGGTTTGTTCAAATTATATTATGTGCTCGACATGGGAAAACTGCATGATTTAAAACTTCCTCAAGCAATTAATCTTTTACAATATTTAGGAACAGATAAATTTACAGCCGATCAAATAAGCAAAGAATTTTTTAAACTGGCTTGCGATTTTGGTGTGTCAGCATCTGATGAGCAAGTGTATGTTTACCTATCGGGATTAGATGATAACTTTGCTCCTGCAGTTCGTTTGTTCGAACATTTATTAGCTAATGTAAAACCCGATCAAGTAGCATTAAACAAATTGGTTGAAAGAACCCTTAAAGCCAGAGCTGATGCCAAGTTAAACAAGAGCACAATTTTCAGAACAGCATTACGCAACTATGCAATTTATGGTAAGAAAAATCCATTTACTTACACACTTTCGGCCGATGAGTTGAAAGCATTAAAAGCCGAAGATTTGGTAAAACAAATTAAAGAACTTACATCATATCAACACAAAGTTTTCTATTATGGTCCGCGCAGATTTGCAGATGTTAATACATTGCTTTTAAAAGAACATAAAATAGAAGGTTCGCTTAAAAGTTATCCAAAACGTATAGAGTTTAAACGAAATGAGAATACAGCCAACACTGTTTATTTTACCGATTATAAAATGGTGCAAGCCGAAATCATGTGGATCAATAAACAACCAATGAAATTTGATACAACAGCTTATCCAATCATTTCGTTGTTTAACGAATATTTTGGAGGAGGAATGTCTTCACTTGTTTTTCAAACTATTCGTGAGTCGAAAGCATTGGCCTATTCAACTTATTCGTTTTATCAATCACCTGCTAAAAAAACGGATCCTTATTATGTAATTGCATATGTTGGTACGCAAAGCGATAAAATGAATGAAGCTATTCCGGCAATGAATGAGTTGTTACAAAATATGCCTAAAACTGAACTGGCATTTAAGTCAGCTAAAGATGCTTTGAAAAATAAACTCGAAACAGAACGTATTACCAAAGAAGGAATTATTTTCAATTTCGCTTCTGCCGAAATTTTAGGATTACATCACGATGTGAGAAGAGATACGTATAATAGTTTAGATAAATTTACATTTGATGATGTACAGAAATTTTATGATGCAAACTACAAAGGCAAAACCTATTCGTATTGTATTATGGGATCGAAAGATAAAATTAGCAATGAAGATTTAAGCAAATACGGAACAGTTATAACCGTTACGCTCGAAGATATTTTCGGATATTAATCAATAAACGTAATTGCGTAATTTATATATTACGTAATTACGTTATTTCTCATTTACAATTACTTTTTACCGAATGAATATTCAGAATAAAATTGCGGTTATTACCGGGGTGAGCAAAGGCATTGGTTATGCCACAGCAAAAATATTGTTGGAAAATGGAGCAGTTGTTTTCGGACTAGGGAGAAACAATAACGATATTGAGCATTCAAATTATCATTTCATTAATTGCGATGTGAGAAAGTTTGAAGATGTAGAAAATGCTTTTAATATTATTTCTCAAAAATCAAATCATCAAATTGATATTTTATTAAACAATGCCGGACTAGGATATTTTGGTTTAACCGAAGATATGCCAATCGAACAATGGCATGAAATGTTCGATACCAATGTAAACGGAATGTTTTATTGCTGTAAAATGGCATTGCCGATTATGAAAAAAAATCTTTCAGGGCAAATCATCAATATTGCTTCAACAGCAGCTCTTGAGGGAATGCCACAGGTTGCTGGATACTGTGCAAGTAAATGGGCTGTGAAAGGTTTTAGCGAATCACTTTTTAGAGAAGTGCGCGATTATAAAGTTAAAGTAACATGTGTTTATCCAGGGTCAACTAAGACAGATTTTTTTAGAAACAGTCCGAATATAAAACCACATGATTATATGTTGATGCCCGAAGATATAGCTGCAAATATTTTACACATCATTCAATCGCCCGATAATTTTCATGTAGTGAATTTGGAAATTCGTCCGTTGCAACCAAAAGGGCCGGATAAGAAATAAGTGGTGCTATTTTTTAATCATTAATCTTCTTAATAATTCCAATCCTTCATTTGCTGTTCGATGAATAGTGCGTTCGCGGTTATCACCCATATTATATAAGTGTGCTGTAGTTTTTGTTTCAGAACTTATCGCTATCCAAACTGTGCCAACAGGTTTTTCATTTGTTCCACCATCGGGCCCAGCAATTCCACTTGTAGCAATTGCATAATCAGTTTTAAATTTTTTACGAATAGCATCTGCCATTTGTCTCACACAATTTTCACTCACTGCTCCATCGGTTTTTAAAATAACTTCAGAAACACCAAGTTCATTAATTTTTATTTCGTTGGCATAACTCACAATGCTTCCTTTATAATATTCTGAACTTCCGGCAACCGAAGTTATCAAATGTGCAATGTATCCTCCTGTACAACTTTCAGCAGTAGCTAATGTTTTTTTATTCTTTTTTAAAATGGCACCAACTGTTTTTTGAAGAGTATCTTCTTCTTCTCCAAAAATATATTGACCAACTATTTCATAAAGTTTTTTTATAAGGATGTTTATTTCTTCTGCTAGATTTTGAGCATTGTTTCCGTGTCCACTTAATCGCAAACGTACTTGGCCAATAGCAGGTAGGTATGCCAGCTTGATGTGCGCTGGTAAAGCGTTTTCCCAGTCTTCAATTTTTTTTGCAAGAAATGATTCACCAATAGAAGTTGTTTGAATGGTACGATGAATAATGATTGGTAATTTAAATTTATTTTTAAGTTTTGGGATTGCTTCACTCGAAAATATTTTTTGCATTTCGAAAGGAACTCCTGGCATTGAAATGTAAATCTTTTCATCCACATCAAACCACATTCCTGGAGCAGTTCCATTTTTATTAAACAACACTTCACAGTTTTCGGGAACCATTGCTTGAAATTTATTTGTATCGATCATTGGTAAATTTCTTCTTGCAAAAATTTCGGTTACCCATTCGAGAACTTTTTCGTTCTGGATAAGTTTAGTATCGAAAAAATTACACAATGTTTTTTTTGTAATATCATCTTTTGTTGGTCCAAGTCCTCCGGTAATTACAATTACATCAGCACGTTTTTTTGCTTTGTTCAATGCATCAATTATGTCATAGGCAATATCACCAACAGAAGTTCGGTGAACCACGGCAATGCCTATTTTACCTAGCTCTCTGCCAATCCACGATGAATTTGTATCTATAATTTGTCCAATTAATATTTCGTCACCAATCGTAATTATTTCTGCTTTCATTTTAATTTAAATTGTCATTCAATATTACATAAAAATAAAAAGCACATCGAAAGTTTTATGTACTTATTTTTTTTATGTAAAAATGAATTTGTCGATTTTGTATTATTTGCAAAAGATGAACTCAATTGATTTTTTAAAGTTTAAAAAACACCAATCATTTAAATTTTTAGCATAAAATAAATTTTATAAAATGAATGATGTAAAATAATTCAATTCTCTGAACATATTGAATACACAGGTGTTTGCGCTATTTGAATGAAATAAATTATATGCAATCAAAATTTGAGTGTATAAAAAAATATACTAATCATTCATCAAAAATGATGTAAAAATATTTTTAGTACACATGCATATTTTTAACTAATTGTTTTCAGAACAAAAATGATAATCATTGTAGATATCTGTGGAATCAGTACTTTACAGCGTTATTAAATTTTTATTTATGATAACATCATATAAATATTTTCTATAACTCAAAAAATAATTTCAGAAAATGAAATAAGATAATCACATTTTTAGTAAACATACAATCCTTGAAAGTATTAGTAATTACAATTGTTTCAGAAGGTCAGTCACAGTTATCAACAGTTAATAGTTGCAAATTTTTCTACTTGATAGTGAGCAGGTACTTGAATAATTTAGAACAAAACATAACTTTGTTCTCGTAATCAATTAAAATTTAAAAACATGGCAACAGCTAAAAAAACCAAAAAAGCAGCTCCTACTAAGTCAGCTGCAAAGAAAGCCGCTCCTAAGAAAGCAGCAAAGAAAGCAGCTCCTAAAAAAGTTGCAAAGAAAGCCGCTCCTAAAAAAGCAGCTAAAAAAGTTGCAAAGAAAGCTAAGAAGTAATTCAAGTTTTCTAACTCTTTCAAAAAGTCCCGGATATTCCGGGATTTTTTTTTGTTCTTATCCGTTCTATATTTGAATGGAATAAAACACACATTGAAAAAGTACACATATATATTATTGATAATAGGAGTAATCATTATTGCATCATGCAAAGCAAAGAAATGTCCACGCTTTGATGGAGATGGTACCGATCATCACGTGAAGTATAATAAAGGTGGATTAGTGAAAAAGAAAGGCAACTCTCCCAGCCGAACATGGGATACTTATTAAATAGTTAATGAATTACTTTTCACATTACGCGATTGATCACATCCAAGACAATCACGATTTCAACACAGGTTTGCTATTACCTGATATTACAAAAAAGAAAATTCGTACATTTAAACTAACAGAAAACAGTCAGATTGTTCCCAATCATTTTCAGCAATTACACTTAGGTTGTTTGCAACATTATCTTTCAGACAAAATTTTCCATAGTTCAGATTTTTTTCAGAAGCATGCAGATTTGTTAAACTACAAATTGAAAAATTCGGGGCTAAGCAATTTTGCAGAGCGAAAATGGTTTATCAGTCATGTAATGCTCGAATTGTTAATCGACCGCGTAATTATAAAAGAGCACATTTATTTGCTGGATGACTTTTATCATTCACTTAATAAAGTTGATGAAAATAATCTTCGGCAATTTTTACATTATTTCGGTATGGAAAATAGTGATGAGTTTTTCGTTTTTTTTAACCATTTTCGCAGTGTACAGTATATCTATCATTATACAGATAATAAAAAATTCATGTATTCGTTAAACAGGATAATGTTGAGGGCTGGGCTGAATGAATTGAACATTATTGATAACAACATACTTGAAGGTGTTTTGGTTGATTTTGAACAAACATATTTTAATAATAGTAACGAACTTTTAAATAACCTGAAATCTATTTTTAATTGAAAAAAGTAATTTCTCTTTGTGTTTTAATCAATTTAGGCTGTAATTTTTTGCATGCACAACTTGCACCTAAATATAGCAACGAGTTTTTGGCAGTAGGTGTTGGTGCTCGTAATGCCGGAATGGGGGATGCTATTATTTCAAATATTAATGATGTTACTTCAGGATATTGGAATCCCGCAGGCTTGGTTGATATAAAAGATAATGTTCAGGTTTCGTTAATGCACAATGAACAATTTGCCGGAATTGGGAAACATGATTATGGTGCAGCAAGTTTAAAGTTAAATGATATTAGTACCATTGCACTTTCTGTTATCCGTTATGGTGTTGATGATATTCCCAATACATTAAATCTTATTCAAAACGGACAAATAGATTATTCACGCATTACCAATTTTTCTACTGTTGATTGGGGTTTTATTGGTTCATATGCAACACGAACAAAAATAGAAGGCTTGAAAATTGGAGCTAATGTAAAAGTAATACGAAGAGTGGTTGGCGAATTTGCAAACTCATGGGGTTTTGGATTGGATGTAGGTGCTCAGTATAAATTAAAAGATTGGATGTTTGGTTTGATGGTACGTGATGTTACTTCAACATTTAATGTTTGGTCGTTTACATTTACACCCGAACAAAAGCAAGTTTTACTTGCAAGTCAAAATGAATTGCCACACAATACACTTGAGTTAACTGTTCCGAAAATAATTTTTGGTGTGTCGAGAAAATGGATGTTTTTTAATAATAAGTTTAGTGTTTTACCGGCAATAGATTTTGATTACTCAACAGACGGACAAAGAAATGTTGCAATTCACAGCAAGTATTTTAACCTCGATCCTAAAATTGGAATTGAATTAGGTTATGCCAATATCGTGTTTTTAAGAGGTGGAATGAACAATTTTCAACAAGAAAAAGATATCACAGGAAAGGTGTCAACTGCATTTACTCCTGTTGTTGGTGTTGGCTTAAAGCTTAATAATCTGAGTATTGATTATGCCTTATCAAATGCAGGCGGTGTTGCTGCTACACCTTATTCTAATATTATTTCCCTGCGATTAAACATAAATAAAAAAGGTTAATGAATTTTTGATTCGCAGCCCTTACATTTGTACAAATTATTATGGATGAAAAAAATTAGTCTCTTGTTCATTCTTTCTTCATTTCAATTATTACTTTTTGCACAGAGTAAAACAAAATGGAGCGTTATCGCATCAATCAATCCAACAATATCTTCAACAGTAAATTCAACTGTTTCGTCATCAGATGCCAATCAAACATATATTCAGCATAACGATTCTGTTTCATCAAAAAGCAGTTACCGTGCAAATGTTTTGATTGGAACAATATGGTTAAATTATTCGCTTGAGCGGAAATGGGATTTTCAATTTGGGTTAGGCTATATGGATGTTGGCTACCAGGCACAGCAATCAGATATTAAATATCAAACAACAATTTTTTCCGGAATAATTGCCGGTGATAAACTTCAGGAACTTACAAACCAAACACGTAATATCAATTACGATTACCGTTTTCAGTATCTACATATTCCTGTTTTGTTTAATTATTTACTTCGTAAAAGTGGCGATTACCGAATCAATTATTCATTTACTTGTGGTGCGGCAGTTGATGTTTTATTAAAGCATCAAGTTACAGCAAATTTGCTCGATGGATTTAATATTGATGGCAAAACCACTTTTAATTTAAGTCAAACAGGATACGATGCGCGAGCAGTAGCTTTTAATTTAATTATTGGCGGACGAATTGATTATAAAATTGATAAACAGATGACCTTGATGGTGCAACCTGTTGTAGGATTTTATCCCGTTTCGGTTACTTCATCGCCAGGTGGGGTTTATCCTTTTTATCTCTCGGTAAACACTGGATTAATATTCGATCTTGCAAAATAAATGCAAACAAAAATTACCAATCACAACATCAGGGTTTATGGTTTATTGATTAATAATTTGAATCAACTTTTATTGGTTGATGAGCAAATGAACGAACTGCATTTTACAAAATTTCCGGGTGGTGGATTAGAGCATGGAGAAGGAATACGAGATTGCCTCATCAGGGAATTTAAAGAAGAAACAGGAATCGATATAGAAATTAAAAGTCATCTTTATACAACCGATTTTTTTCAGCAGAGTATGTATCGAGAGTCGGATCAAATTATTTCTATTTATTATTTTGTTGAAGCCAAAAGTGATTGGTCAAAGTTACGACTTGATAACTTTGAAATAGAAGTGGGTAGCCGCATCGAAAAATTACAATTCAAATGGGTGGAATTATCTACACTTCAAGAAACGATGTTCTCTCTACCAATAGATAAATATGTTTGCAGAAATTTCTTAGAAAATAAATTGGGCTAAAGCCATTCGGTGTTTGGTTTTGAATTCCCGTGCTGAAGCACGGGGTAATCAATTGCCCCGACTTCATGTCGGAAAAAAAGAATAAGATTCATCAGTTCTTTAGATAAACAATTATTTAAATTGCTCATCAAATATCAATTGCCCCGACCTTCAGGACAGTATTTATTTGATTTATATTGTAATGTAATTTGAGATATTTTTTCTCATCAAATATCTATTGCCCCGACCTTCAGGACAGTATTTATTTGATTTATATTGTAATGTAATTTGAGATATTTTTTCTCATCAAATATCTATTGCCCTACCTTCAGGTCTAGTATTTATTTGATTTATATTGTAATGTAATTTGAGATATTTTTTCTCATCAAATATCAATTGCCCCGACCTTCAGGTCAGTATTTATTTGATTTATATTGTAATGTAATTTGAGATATTTTTTCTCATCAAATATCTATTGCCCCGACCTTCAGGTCGGGGATTTATATATGAATGGGCTTTAGCCCAATTTTTTTAAATGAAAAGATTATTTCAACTGTCTCAAATAAAGTTGAATGGTATTTTCTAAACCAAAATACAAAGCATCACAAACCAAAGCATGACCAATAGATACTTCAAGCAAACCAGGGATATGTTGATTGAAAAATTTCAGATTGTCTAAACTTAAATCGTGCCCAGCATTAATGCCAATACCAAGTTCAGAAGCACGCGTTGCAGCAACCACAAACGGAATAATGGCTTCTTCTTTATGAGTAGAAAAAAGCTGTGCAAATTGTTCGGTATATAATTCAATCCGATCTGTTCCTGTTTCTTTGGCACCATCAATCATTTTTATATCGGCATCAACAAAAATGGAAGTTCTAATATTGTTCCTTTTAAATTCAGAAATGATGTCAATTAAATAATCTTTATGCTCGATGGTATTCCAGCCGTGGTCGCTTGTCAATTGTCCTTCAGCATCGGGAACCAAAGTTACTTGTGCCGGTTTTACAGCCAATACCAAATCAATAAATTTTTGTTCTTTGGGGTTACCTTCAATGTTTAATTCGGTAGTCAAAACATTTTTTAACGCATACACATCAGCATAGCGAATGTGCCTTTCATCAGGACGGGGATGAACAGTTATTCCTTCGGTACCAAAACGCTCGCAATCAAGTGCAGCCTTAATCAAATCAGGATTATTTCCTCCACGCGAATTTCTGAGCGTAGCAAATTTGTTTATATTAACAGATAATTTTGTCATGATATTTCAGTTTTCAAAGTTATGTGTATTATTCATTTTTGCTCATGTTACATTTTTAAATTACGTTTGAAATGAGATGAACTTGGCACCCGCAATATTCTGGCTTTGTATTTTTGTAATCTTTTATACATATATAGGTTATGCTGTAATTGCTTTGTTAATAGGAAAATTTAGAAGCTTAATAGTGAAATCTGATAGTATATATGATTTAAATTTTGAACCAGAGATTACCTTAGTTATTCCGTGTTATAACGAATTTGATGTTTTGAAAAATAAGGTACAGAACTGTTTCGATTTAGATTATCCTAAAAATAAATTACACATTATTTTTATATGTGATGGCTCAGATGATGGCTCCGAAAAATTATTAAACAACATTGAAGGAATAACAGTGTTATTTGAACCTAACCGCCTAGGGAAATCAGCTGCAGAAAACCGAGCTATGCAATTTGTAAAAACGCCTTTTGTTGTTTTTTGTGATGCAAATACCATCATTAATAAAAGTGCAATTAGAGAAATTGTTAAGCATTATAAAAATGAAAGAGTAGGAGCAGTGGCCGGTGAAAAGCGAATCATAAATAATGAAAAAGATACAGCAAGCGCTGCAGGTGAAGCATTTTATTGGAGATATGAATCTTTTTTAAAAAGAATTGATTCAAATCTATATTCTACAATTGGTGGAGCTGGAGAATTGGTTTCATTTAGAACAAGTTTATATACGACATTAGAAACCGATACAATACTTGACGATTTTATGCAATCGATGCGAATAGCTTTAAAAGGGTATAAAGTAGTTTATGAGCCAAATGCTTTTGCCGAGGAGACTGCTTCAGTAAATGTGAGTGAAGAATTGAAAAGGAAAATCAGAATTAGTGCTGGTGCATGGCAAGCAATGAGTAGATTAGGAAATGCATTCAATCCATTTCATAATGTGCAGCTTACTTTTTTGTTCTTTTCTCATAAAGTGATCAGATGGACGCTGGCACCATTGGCTATTTTATTTATTATCCCTATTAATATTTATCTCAATTATTATTCTGATTCAATTTATAACGCAATACTTTTTTTACAAATCATTTTTTACATTTTTACAATTTTGGGTTGGTTTTTCGAGCATCAAAAAATCAGATTCAAATTATTTTACATACCATATTACTTTTTCGTAACTAACCTATGCATGTATTTAGGTTTTTTTAGATTTTTAAACGGAAATCAATCGGTAAAATGGGAGCATGCAAAACGGGCTATATATATATATATATATAGAGAGAGAGAGAGGGAGAGTTGTTTGAAAATTCAAACATTTGTATATCACACAATTATTTTAATTTGATTGTATGATAATAATTTTGCAATTACTTTTTTGGTTATGTGTCGTAGGTGTATTTCATTCCTATGTATTGTTTCCATTTATACTTGGGCAGCTGGCAGAGGGCAAAAAGCAAAATGATATTATTTTTTCTAATCAATCTGATTTACCTCACGTACATATTTTATTTTCTGTATATAATGGAGAGAGACTGATACAACAGAAAATGATGAGTATGCTTGATTGTAATTATCCCTCAAGCAAAATTCATTTTTGGATTGGCTCGGATGCTTCTACTGATAAAACAAACGAGCTTTTATCATCATTCGCATCAAAATTTTCTAACATACATTTTTATACATTAAATAAAAGGCAAGGCAAAGGGCCAGTGATTAATTTTTTGTTCGAAGAACTGGATGCAAAATGTAAAACTGATGATGTGATTTTATTAACCGATGCTTCTGTAATTTTTAACGCTAACACGATTTTGAATATGGTTAAGCATTTTTCGAATCCGGAAATAGGTTTGGTTGGTGCCAATATATTAAATGGAAGTGTGTTGAATGACGGTATTTCTTATCAAGAAAAGGCATATTTCGAAAGAGAAATTACCATGAAACATCAAGAAGGATTAGTTTGGGGAGCAAGCATGGGAGCTTTTGGAGCGTGTTATGCAATCCGCAAAAAATTATTTAGTCCGATTCCCAATTATTTTCTGGTTGACGATTTTTATATTAGTATGAAAGTGATTGAGAAAGGGTACAAAGCAATTTACGAAATAGATGCAACTTGTTTTCTCGATGTTCCGAATGATACGTTTACAGAGCTAAACAGAAAGATTAGAATTTCGGCTGGTAATTTTCAAAATCTCAAAGTCTTTTCACAGCTTTTATTTAAGTGGAATGGAATTTCATTCAGTTTTTTTTCACATAAAGTGTTGCGTTGGTATACACCTTTTTTTATACTCATTTCATTTTTCTCAGCATTTTGCCTTATTCAATACCATGAGTTTTATCGTTACATTTTTGCCTTTCAGTTGTTAATGTTTTTTACACCTCTCATCAATTATTCTTTCCAAAAAGTTGGTGTACATGTTAAGACGTTAAAATTTGCAGCTCATTTTTATTCAATGAATTTTGGTGTGTTACTGGGCTTTATCAAATATATAAAAGGAGTTAAATCAAATACCTGGCAACCAACACAGCGTTAATTAAGGTTTATATTTACTCAGCTTTAATATCTTATCAAAATCGGTTTCGTTCATCAATTGCTCAAGTGTAACCTTAGGATTGAGTTGCATGTATTTTTTTACAATTTGCCATCCTGCAAATACTCCAATACCTGGTGATGATTCGGCAGGAACACCTTGTGCAGATGTAAACGGGCCATCATTAAAATAGCGTGTAAATTCGGAAGGTTCATTTTTATACAACAAATCTTTTTCGATAAAATGTGCCCACATTTCGCCTTCGTTTTTACCACACCATTCGAGTTGCTGTGGTGTGTATCCCATAATAATGGAGTCGGGTGTACTTGGCAAAAGAGCCTGCATAAAATATTTTATTTTCCCCTCAAAAATCATCTGTGCTAAAAAGCGTTTGTCTTTTGTTGTTTGCTCGTCAAACTGGCTAATGCCAAGTGCTTTGATGGTATTTGGTACAATATAATCTTTTCTCAATTTGCGAATCATAAACTCAGGAAATTCTAAAGCGTGATAAAATTTTCCGAGTTCGTCATTCATATACATATCCAAACCAATACACATTAAACTATCGTAGGTAACATTTGCATATGAGTATTCGCTAATAAAAGTTACGTAATGTGGAGTAGCTCGTTTAGGAAATTCTTGTTTGTAAATGGCATTGGCTAATCCCAATTCATTGGCAATATCTTTCATATCGCCAAATGAGGCATCAACCTGTTTTTGCAATAACCGAAACGGCTGATACCTGACAAGCATGCTCATGGGCTTAAGATATAACGTGTCTTCAGGTTCATTTTTCATCGCCATTAAATCGTGTGCATACGATAAATAAATTTGTCCATACTTCTTGTATAACTCAACCAATCCATTTTCAACATGATTGGAGTCGATTGTGAAGAGTTCTTTTTCAAACCTCGAAATCTGAACAGGCTCATAATGCTCAGGGATTTTAATATCCACTGTCTTTTTTTTGCAACCATTACACGAGGTGATTAACACCAATGTGCACAATACCGAAACGTATGCTAATTTGTTTATGCTAATTTTGAACATGACACAAAAATAGTTTTATGCGAAAAATATTTATTGTTTTCTTATCGGGGTTGTTTATAACTCCGTTATTTGCCCAAATTAAAATGGGCATCAAGGCATCGCCTCAGTTTACTTGGACAGCAACAGACAGTAAAAGTGTTACAACTTCTGACTCGCGACCAAATATCTCATACGGATTAATGATTGATTATTTTTTCTCCGAGAATTATTCATTTGGTACCGAATTGAGCATTGGTACTTTTGGAGGAACATTAAATCCCGATTCGGTTTATATCACCAACAAAAATATTCCTGCCAAAGATTTGCAATACAATTACAAACTTCAATACATCAATATACCATTCATTTTAAAGATGCGAACCAAAGAAATTGGTTATGTACGTTATTATGCTGAATTTGGTTTAGGAATGAGTTATAATTATAAAGCTAAGGCAGATATTACATCATCGGCCATACATTTAACCGATGTAACAATTAATAGTCCGGATGCTATAGATGAATTAAATTTGAACAGAAACGGCAGCATCAGTACGAAAGTTAATTTTTTTAGAATGTCGGTTATTATGGGAGCCGGAATTCAATACAATGTTTTTGGAAACACCATGCTGATTGCAGGTTTACGCTATGATAATGCACTCAACGATTTTACCGATGAATCATCGTGGAAATCGAGAATGAATTTTGTGGCATTGCATTTAGGTGTGTTGTTTTAATTATCTTCGAAACCGATTTGCAAACACTAAAAATAGCATTAGCCCAACTCAATTACCACACAGGTAATTTTGAGTTTAATACATCAAAAATTATCGATCACATCAACAAGGCAAAAATTGATGGTGCCGATTTAGTTGTGTTCTCCGAACTTTCAGTTTGTGGTTATCCGCCACGCGATTTTTTGGAGTTTAATGATTTCGTTGAACGTTGTATTGAAAATGTTGAAACCATTGCCAAAGCATGCACAGGCATTGCAGCAATTATTGGTTCGCCAAGTAAAAATCCAAAACTGGAAGGAAAAGATTTGTTTAACTCAGCCTATTTTTTAGCCGATGGAAAAATTGCTGAAGTAAGGCATAAAACACTTTTGCCCAACTACGATATTTTTGATGAGTACAGGTATTTTGAGCCGAACAGGAATTTTAATATCATTGAATATAAAGGTTGCAAAATTGCTTTAACAATATGCGAAGACCTTTGGAACATTAACGACAATCCGATGTACATCATGAATCCGATGGATGAGTTGATAAAACAAAATCCGGATGTGATGATCAATATTGCTGCTTCGCCATTTTCGAAATCACAAATTCAAAGTCGTGAGCATGTAGTTATTGATAACGTAACCAAATATAAAATTCCGCTGTTTTATGTAAATCATATTGGTGCGCAAACACAATTGATTTTTGATGGCGGTTCGATGGTTTTGGATAAAGATGCCAAGTTTGTTGATACATTAAATTACTTCAGCGAGGATATCGGATTCTACGAGCTCGACATCAAATCAAAAAAAATAAAAAACTTAAAACCTGTATCGCGAAAAACATTTTCTTCATCTATAGAAATTGTTCATGATGCACTTGTGTTAGGTATCAAAGAATATTTCCGTAAGCAAGGTTTTAAGAAAGCAATTCTTGGTCTTTCGGGTGGAATTGATTCGGCAGTTGTGCTTGTTCTTGCTATTGAAGCATTAGGAAAAGAAAATGTAAGAGTGGTAATGTTGCCTTCACGCTATTCAACTGAACATTCAGTAAACGATGCCATAGATATGGCCAAAAGATTGAATGTTGAATATGATATTATTTCAATTGAAGACACATTTAATACGTTAGAAAAAACGCTCTCCAAACAATTTGAAGGAACACCTTTTAATGTTGCCGAAGAAAATATGCAATCACGAAGTCGTGGAATTATTTTGATGGCTTTGTGTAATAAATTCGGATATATATTATTGAACACATCAAACAAAAGTGAACTGGCTGTTGGCTACGGAACTTTATATGGCGATATGTGCGGTGGTATTTCGGTTATTGGAGATTTGTATAAAACAGAAGTGTACGATTTGGTAAAACACATGAATGCAATCGAAGAACTGATTCCAAATAATATTGTAATCAAAGCACCTTCGGCAGAGTTGAGACCCGATCAAAAAGACAGCGACTCATTACCCGATTATGATTTGCTCGATAAAATTCTTTTTCAATACATCGAAGAAAGAAAAAGCCCGAAGGAAATTATTGCATCTGGATTTGATGAAGCTATTGTTACAAAAGTGCTTCGGCTTGTAAATACCAATGAATACAAACGACTTCAGGCTCCACCAGTTTTGCGTGTTTCACAAAAATCATTTGGCTTTGGACGAAGAATGCCAATTGTTGCTAAGTATTTGAGTTAATTGTGCGAGTCAGAAGTTTCCTTTGACGTAATGAAAATTTAAACTTAGCGATCTTAGCGTTTTTTTCTTAGCGCACATTGCGTTTAGATTTTTTTACCGCAAAGGCGCAATGTTTTCGCAAGGTTCGCAATGA
>CANKGI010000038.1 GCA_947481365.1 Bacteroidota bacterium
ATACTGACGAATAAGTGGTATCGAGTGGTACAAAAATATCAGGAGTAATGCCTCCACCTGCACGAACCACGCGACCTTTTGCTGTATGATACACAGTTGAATCTCCTGATTTTATTTTGGTAGAATCTTGTAATTCTCCGTCTTCATATCGTTTATAAACCTCATGCTCATAATCGTCATAGCCATTTTTATAAGTCTTTTGTATGCATCTGCCCGATGGTGTATAATAATGCGAAACCGTTAAACGCAAAACAGAACCATCGCGCAATTCAAACGGCTCTTGTACCAAACCTTTACCAAATGATCTTCGTCCGATAATTAATCCTCGATCCCAATCCTGAATGGCCCCACTCAAAATTTCGCTGGCACTTGCCGAACCCTCATCAATCAAAACAATGAGTTTACCTTTTTCAAAACATCCATCACGCTCAGCTTTAAATTCCTGACGGTCTTGTTTGCGACCTTCGGTGTAAAGCAATAATTTTTTATCATCAATAAATTCATCTGCCATTTCGGTTGCTGCCGATAAATATCCTCCAGGATTTCCACGTAAATCAACCACCAAATTTTTTATTCCCGATTTTTTCAAATCATTAAAAGCACTCAGGAATTCTTCATGCGTTTTTGCAGCAAACCGGCTAATTTTAATGTAACCTGTTTCGTTATTCAACATCATGCTCACATCTATGCTATAAATTGGAATGGTACCGCGTTTGATGGTATAATTAATTTTGCGGTGTTCATCCGGACGATAAATTTCAACGTGCACTTCTGTTCCTTTTGGTCCACGAAGCAATTTAAAAACTTTATCATTTGTAATTTTAACATTGGCAACACTTTTACTTTCAACACCAATTATTCTATCGCCCGCATGTATACCAAGTTCCTGCGAAGGTCCGCCATTTAATGCCGACACAACCATTATGGTATCGTTTAAAATATTAAACTCAACGCCAATTCCTTCAAAATTTCCTTCGAGCTGTTCGTTTGATTGTTTCAAATCTTTTGCAGGAATATAAACCGAATGCGGATCGAGCTGATTGAGAATTTCGTTGATGCTTCTTTCTTCTAAATCATCAACATTCACGGTATCAACATAAACTTGGTTTATTATACTGATGATTTCGCTGAATTTATTTTTACCAGTAATGATGGCACGAATGTTACCTGCTGGCTTTAGCCATATACCGATTGCGATTCCGGCAGCTATTAACACTCCGTATATAAAAGGTTGCCATTTGTTGAAATTGTTCATACGATATTTGAAAACGGTGGCAAATATAACACCACACGACACTCAAAAAAGATTTGTTATGATTTTAATAGCCGACAGCGGTTCTACAAAAACAGAATGGGTAATGATTAATGAAGGTAAAGCACAGCCTTCATTGTATACTCAAGGTATTAATCCTTATTTTCAGGATGAAATGGTGATTGAAAAAATAATTCGTGAAGAGCTGATTTCACAGCTAAACTTCCACCTTACAGCTTCTAGTTTACAAGTTTTCTATTATGGTGCGGGTTGCTCTAATCAAACAAATTGCGAAACAGTTAAACGTGCCATTCAAAAAAATTTAGCAACAGCTGAAATTACAGTTGACCATGATTTGTTGGCTGCTGCTCGCGCTTTATGTGGAAACAATAAAGGAGTAGCTGCAATTTTAGGAACTGGTTCAAACTCGTGTCTGTTTGATGGAAAAAATATTGTTGCCAATAATCCATCATTGGGTTTTATGCTAGGTGATGAAGGCAGTGGCGGACATATTGGAAAAGAACTACTAAAGATGTTTGTGTATGGTGAATTAGGAACAGAACTAAAAAAAGATTTTATTTCTGCATTTAACATCGACAAAGAAATCATTCTCGAAAATGTGTATCACAAACCAAATCCGAATAGATATTGCGCATCATTTATGCCTTTTGTGGCTGCACATAAAAATAATGAACAGATAAAGGAAATGGTGAAAGCATCTTTCAATGAATTTTTTAAACGTCATATTACAAAATATTCAGACCATCAATTGCTTCCATTTTCGTGTGTTGGTTCGGTTGCACTTATTTTCAGAGAACAATTAGAAGCAGTAGCAAAGTCATACGGAGTGCATGTTCACAAGATTATTAAAAATCCGATGGAAGGATTAATTGAGTATCATACAAAATAAAATTACATGAAATTATCAAAAACTACTGAGGCTTCATCTAAGTACAATCATCTTGAAAAAATGAGTACAAAGTTGTTGCTCAAAAACATAAACAACGAAGATAAAACAGTACCATTATCCATAGAAAAAGAGCTTACGAAAATCCAAAAATTGGTTGATGCTATTTTCGAAAGAATGAAAAATGGTGGTCGTTTATTTTACATCGGAGCTGGAACAAGTGGACGGTTGGGTATTGTTGATGCAAGCGAATGTCCACCAACTTTTGGCGTGCCCCATGGTTTAGTAATTGGATTAATTGCCGGAGGCGATGCAGCAATCAGAAAAGCAGTTGAGTTTGCTGAAGATGATGAAAAACAAGGTTGGAAAGATTTGAAAAAAAATAAAATATCAGCAAAAGATTGTGTAATTGGAATTGCTGCATCAGGCTCTACACCTTACGTTGCTGGTGCATTACGTGAAGCAAGAAAAAATAAAATTTTAACAGGATGCATTGTATGTAATAAAGGTTCTGTTGTTGCGAAAGAAGCCGAATTTCCGATTGAAGTTGTTGTGGGACCTGAGTTTGTAACGGGCAGCACTCGAATGAAATCTGGCACAGCACAAAAACTTGTTTTGAATATGCTTAGCACTTCACTCATGATTAAGTTAGGAAGAGTAAAGGGAAACAAAATGGTTGATATGCAACTTTCAAATAATAAACTCATCAAACGTGGTGTAAAAATGATCATGGATGAAATGAAAATCGATGAAAAAAATGCAACCACATTATTGAAAAAATTTGGCTCCGTTAGAAAAGCAATCAATTCAAAAAAATAGAATAACTCATCTCGTTTTTTTATAAAGTTTCTTTCAAAAGAGAATTTAATTTTCGTAATTTTACCATCCCATGATTGAGTATATTCTTAAAGTACTGTCGGTAATAGCGCTATCAGCTTTTAAATATGTAGGAGGTTTTGCATTGGCGTTGTTTCAATTTAAACACAACATTTACGAAACATTGATTTACAATGTAACCGGAGGAATGTGTGGTGTAATTATTTATCTCTATCTCTGGCATTTTATCGAAATTTTTAGAAAAAAATATTTCCCACACAAATCCATTCATGGTATACGAATGAACAGAAGAAGACGATTTTTGGTAAAAATTGTGAAGCGTTATGAACTGTGGGGAATTGTGGCAATCACACCCATTTTCCTAACCGTTCCTGTAGGAACTGTTGTTGCTGCATTAATCGAAAAAAATAAATGGAAAATAAAATTAATGATGCTGATTTCGTTCACAGCATGGACATTTTTTTTACTGATTATTTATTTGCTTTTCGGAGATAGCATTAAGAATATGCCGTTGCTCAATAATTAATTTTCTGTAGCAACTCAAATAAAATTCCATCTTTCAATCCTGCACTTGGCGCGTACAATTTTTCGATGTTCGCCCATTGTAATATTTTTAAATAAATATTTGCTGATGGTTCAATCACATCTGCCCTATCCGGATTTAACTTATATTTTTCAATTCGTTCTATCAACGAAATATTTTTGATGTCGTTGTAAAAACTTTCGAGTTGACTAGTTGTAATATATTGTCCATTAGAGTCGGAAACAATAGACGCAATTTTATTAATTGTTCCGCTGGTGGCAATTGCATTGGTGTTTTGAACTTCGCTGATATGCGATTTCACATAATCTTCAACTTCTTTCCAGGCACTTTTTTTTACATTGTGATCGAGCAATCTAACTGCTCCAATATTAAATGAAACCGAATCGTGTGCAACACGATTTTTAATAACTGTCATCTCAGTACTTCCGCCACCAACATCAATTGCGAGGTAAGTTTTTTTTGATTCAAATAAATGCGTAATTGATTTTAAAATTAATTCCGACTCCCGTTTTCCGTCAATAATATCAATTTTCAATCCTATATTTTTTTCAACCTTATCAGCTATTTTTTGTCCATTTACAGCTTCACGCATTGCCGAAGTTGCACAGGCCATATAGTGTTCAACGCCATAAGCTTCCATTAGTAATTTAAACGCTTCCATCGATTTATAAAAAACCTGACGCTTTTCTTTGCTAATCTTTTTATTTTTAAAAGCATCATCACCAAGGCGAATTGGAATTCGAACAAATTCAACACGCTTAAACGGATCCGTTTCTCCAGTATCGTTTAACCTAGCTATTTGTAATCGAACTGCGTTCGAGCCAATATCAATTGCTGCAAATTTCATGAACTAATTTTTCACTCGCAATATGAATGTTTTGAATGAAAATAAATATATATAAATGTTAAATAATTATTTCTTAAGCCATTTAATATACCATGGCAAATTGTTGATGTGTAATTTGAAATAATGTTGCTTTGTTGCACCAAAACCTTTGAAGAAGTGTGCCACACCTTGTATTTCTGAACCTTCAAAATCCAATATCATTTGCTGATTGCTATATTTTTCTATGATATGATCGAACAAAAAATACATGGCACGTTTTTCTTTCCCTTCATCATTTGAAGTTCCCATAAGGTAAAATATTCTGTTGTTACTAATTGCAAAAACAGCAGAAGCCAGCGTATGATTATTTTCATTTTTAACTGCCAACGGAATAAGAATTTTATGATCGGCTATTGCTTCTGTAATTTTTTCAAAACGTTTGTAATCTTTTTGTGTAACGTTTAGGGTAGCCATTCCTCTTTGCAAAATGTACATTTCAACAACTTCGTTTACTTTACAAATGGAAATATTCAGATTTGACTTTTTTGATTTATTGGTATTTCTGCGCGAATGTTCAGTATAGTTTTTGAAAGTTTTAGTGTAGGGTTTATCTAAATCAAGAATATAATTTTTACGCTTTACTAGTGCAATTGATGCACCTTCATTCGGTAACAAATTAGCATAATTCAAATTGATATCGATGTATCTATATGTAACCGGAATTGCTTGAATAAATTCAGTTAATTTTTCGGCATTGGCTAAGTTTGTAAAAAACAAACCAAGTTGTTGTGTAAACAGTGGTTGATACAAATACGATAACGAAAACTTATTACCGTGTACCATTGGAAAAACTGCTTCGTAATCATCTAAAACCAATGCATCCCAATTGGGCGCTGCCACATCTAAATACCACGAATAGGCATACATCATACTGTTTAGCGAATGTTCAACACACGCATTCCACTTCGATTTATCAATTTGCTGATGTGTTAAATATTTTATCAATTTACGCTGAATAGATTACCGCTAATGTATGCATTTTCTCAAAAACAGCATTCCAATTTTTCCAATCTGACTGCTCAGTTAAGTTTGAATTATGCCAAATGCTGATAAAATCTCCATTCACGTTTTTTACTTCTCTCATTAATTTCTCAATTTTAATTATGGCATCATCAATTGAAAGTTGTTCGTAATTTTTTAATGTAACATCCATCACAATTGGCGAATGAATAGTTAATGATGATGTTGTATTATTTTTGAGATTGTAAAACAAAAAAGGCAAACATGTTGACGCACGAAAACCACAAATAGAACTGTATGCCATTGAGTAGTCATCCGAAAAATTTAAATTCTCCAAAGCCTGATATGTTTCTGGAAGTGAAAATTTTAAAAAATGTTGCCGCGATTTAATTACTTTTTTGTTGAGCTGTTTTTCAAGTAAATATTTTTCTTTACCGATGCTTCTCTCATCTGAAAAATAAGAAGGATGCAATCCCATTTTATGTTTCTCAGTTATTTTTTGCAACAAACGTTTCATTACATCACCATCAGGAGAAATATTTTTATCATACTTCGTTCCAGTTCTCATCAAAACAAAATAAATCAGTGTTGTTTTATATTGTTGTGAAATTTTTTGTATGAAATCGTATGTATCATATGGGTCATTTATTGAGCCAAAATTAAATTTAATCTGCTCTACACAATCCTTTAAACGGCCATGAAATAAGGCATTCCAAAACTTCAACTTTTGCCTGATCAAACCAATTCCTTTGTATTTATAAGCAAAATCAATGTCTATTGTCGATAAAATTCTGAACTGCTTTTCTCTAATTTTTGTTTGCGGAAATTTCTCGAGTATAAGTTCTTTCAATTTTTTTGCCCAAACATCAACAAGTGGGGTTTCGATAAAATGATTTCGAAAGGCCAAACTTTGTTCTTGTAAAAATCTGCCATGTTTATCTTTTCTATTTGGCAGGTCTGCCTGTCGGTCAAGCTGGTATTCTTCATATCGCGAAAGCAAATAAAAAGAAGCAGCAAAAATATCAAATGGAATTTCAGAATCGGTTTCAAAAAAAATGGTATTCCAATCAATATGGCTTTTAACTTGAATATTTTGTTGAGAAATTTTTTCTTCAAAAAGCAGTGAACTAGGATTTATGTTAATCACGTCTGCAAAAAATAAATCGCTGTAATTTATTTTGGCACTACCGATTTTATTGAATTCGCTTTCATCATTCGTTACAATAAAATCAACTCCTATTCGTCTGCCAAACAATTCGGCAAGAATATAATTTAATCGTTCTGACTTTTGTTTTGTGTAAATCGAAAGCATGATATTGTTTGCAATTTATGTTTTTACATCTTGCATAAAAATCATCAGGTAAAATTTTTTAATCATTAATAAGCCTTTATTTTCGCGACATGAGTGAAGAAGTTTTCAAAAAAGTTGTTTCGCATTGCAAAGAGTATGGATTTGTTTTTCCATCGAGCGAAATTTATGACGGGCTTGGTGCCGTTTATGATTATGGACAAAATGGTGTGGAACTGAAAAATAATTTGCGCACCTACTGGTGGAAATCGATGGTGCAAATGAACGAGAATATTGTTGGATTAGATGCTGCTATTTTTATGCATCCTAAAGTGTGGAAAGCCAGCGGACACATTGATGGTTTCAGCGATCCGATGATTGATAACAAAGATTCGAAAAAACGTTACCGTGCTGATAATTTACTCGAAGATAAAATTGCCCGTTATGAAAAAGATGGCAAGACAAATAAAGCCGAAGAATTACAAAATGCTTTAGACAAAGCTTTGCTTGATAATGATTTGGCTCAACTCAAAAACTTAATCGAACAACACGAAATTGCTTGTCCGATAAGCGGTACCCGTAATTGGACAGATGTTCGTCAGTTTAATCTGATGTTCTCTACCGAAATGGGTGCAATGGCTGAGGGTCCCGATAGCTATCGGGATAAAATTTATTTGCGTCCGGAAACAGCTCAGGGAATTTTTGTAAACTTTCTAAATGTTCAAAAATCAGGAAGAATGAAAATTCCTTTTGGAATTGCACAAACAGGAAAAGCTTTCCGCAACGAAATTATTGCTCGTCAATTTATCATGCGTATGCGTGAATTTGAGCAAATGGAAATGCAGTTTTTTATTCGCCCCGGCACACAAAAACAATGGTACGAACATTGGAAGGAAACACGTATCAAATGGCATCATAAATTAGGATTTGGTAAAGAGAAATATCGTTTTCATGATCATGTGAAACTAGCCCATTATGCTGATGCTGCGGTTGATATTGAATTTGATTTTCCATTTGGTTTTAAAGAAATGGAAGGCATTCATTCACGTACCGATTTCGATTTAAAAAATCATCAAGAATTATCAGGAAAAAAACTACAATATTTCGATAACGATATTGATGAAACCACAGGAAAACCGTTCGGAAATTATATTCCTTATGTTGTAGAAACTTCTATTGGATTGGATCGTTTGTTCCTCGCAACTTTGTGTGCAAGTTTTGTTGAAGAAGAAGTTGGCGAAGGCGACTTGCCTGCTGCTCCTATGCTTGAGCGGCAAGCAGGTAAAAAAGAAATGCGAACTGTTTTAAAACTTCCGGCAATTTTAGCTCCTGTAAAAGTGGCTGTATTTCCGTTAACTAAAAAAGATGGTTTACCCGAAGTTGCCGAAAAAATAATTGCTGATTTAAAGTTTGATTACAATTGTTTTTATGAAGAAAAAGATGCCATCGGGAAACGTTATCGCAGGCAAGATGCTGTTGGAACACCTTATTGCATAACGGTTGACCACGATACGTTGGTTGACCAAACGGTAACCATTCGTTATCGCGATACAATGAAACAAGAGCGTATTCCGATTTCTAAAATCAAAGAAATTTTAGCAGAAGAAATTAACTGGAAGAAGTTTTTGGGTTAAAATATTTCCCGCAGATTTCGCAGAAAAGCGCAGATTTTCAAAAATGTTTTCTGCGAGAATTTGCTAAATCTGCGAGAGAAAACCAAAAGTCAATTTACTTTGTTTATTCATCAATGGAACTTCCAAACAACATCGATCCCATACAAAATAAAGTTGCTGAAAGTGGCTTGATCACTATCGACTTGGAAGATTTTTATCACCCAGGTGAACGCATTTTGTTTGATATAAAAGACCAACTATTTAGAGGTATGATATTGCGAGAAAAAGATTTTCGTGAGTTCATCAAATCACACAACTGGAGTCAATACCAAAATAAAAATGTAGCATTCATTTGTTCGGTAGATGCCATTATTCCAACATGGGCATACATGTTATTGGCTGTGAATATCGAACCATTTGCCTATCGTTATGTTTTTGGAAACTTGGAAACGTTAGAAACTGTTTTATTCAACGATGCGTTGCAAAAAATTGATGCGGAAAATTATAAAGATGCACGAGTTATCATTAAAGGTTGCGGAAAATTTCCTGTACCTGTAAGTGCATACGTTGAAATCACTCACAAACTTGCGCCACACGTAAAAAGCATCATGTATGGCGAAGCTTGCAGCAATGTTCCTATTTGGAAAAAGAAGTAATTATTTTACTGCAATTACCGAAATCTCTACATTAGAATTTAATGGAAGTTTTGAAACCTGAACCGTTTCACGTGCCGGATAGTCTTTCGTAAAAAATGAACCATACGTTTCATTGATTGCTGCAAAATCTCCAAGGTTCACACAAAAAATTGTTGCTTTTACCACATTCGAAAAATCCATTCCTGCTTCTTTTAAAATAGCTTCCAGGTTTTCCATCACTTTTTTTGTTTCAGCCTTAATATCACTCTGAACCATTTCTCCAGTTTTGGCATCTTTTGGTACTTGTCCCGAAACGTAAAGTGTGTTTCCTACTAATACTGCATGGCTGTATGGCCCAATTGGCGCAGGTGCACCGGCTGATGTAATTATTTTCTTTTCCATTGAATTTGTCTGCTTATTTTTGTTTGCAAATGTAGTTTGAGAAAATGAAAATACTGGCACGAGGTGAAAAAATACGCACAGAAGAATTGAAATTGAAACTCTCATCGGTTGATTGTGATTTAAAATTGATTGATGACACTGATTTATCATCGGCTAATTTAGGTGATTATGATTTAATTTTTGATTTGGATTTTGATGAACACGATGATCAATTAAAATATTATGCAGCTTTAACTATACCGGTTATTGTATCATGTGTTAAAACACAATTGGCAAAAGATGTTCATGAATTTGCATCGAGAAATGTAAGCTGCACACTTATCGGAATGAATTGTTTGCCAACATTTATCAATCGTGATTTGGCCGAACTTTCTGTTTATCGTGATGATGATAAAGTGAAAGTTGAGAAGTTAATGAATCAACTAAACTGGAAATACAAAATTGTTGTAGACCGCGTGGGAATGGTAACTCCACGAATTATTTTTATGATTATCAATGAAGCTTGTTACACCGTTCAAGAAGGAACTGCAAGCATAAACGATATTGATATTAGCATGAAACTTGGCACCAATTATCCAAACGGGCCATTTGAATGGGCTGATAAAATAGGAGTGAAACATGTGTATGAAACGCTTGAAGCTATTTACAACGACACCCACGATGAACGTTATAAAATTTGTTCGTTACTTAAAACGAAATATTTAAAAGCAGAAAACTTTTTTTAAAGCGGGTTTTCAAAAATCATTTTCACATGTTCAATATCAGCTTCCCAAAAATGTTCTCCTTTGGGTTTGAAATTGTGTTTCAGATAAAAGTTTTTAGCCGTGAGTTGTGCATGTAAATAAATTTCTCTGCCATCTTTCGGAACATCATTCAATATCATTTTTAAAATTACGGCACCAACATTATTATTTCTGAACTCTTTTAATACAGCAAACCTTTCAAGCTTAATTCCGTTTTGTGTTTCACGCCACCGGGCTGTTCCGGCTGCATTTTCATCAACTTTTGCCAAAAAATGATGTGATTCTTCTTCAAATTCCCATTCAATTTCTTCGGGGCAGCCTTGTTCTTTAACAAAAACTTCTTTACGAATACGATGTGCTTCATCAAGTTCTGCTTGAGTTTCGATGAGTTTGACGTTCACTTTATTCATGATTTAAAAAAATACTTTATGTTTGCAAACATAATTTTTATAGCAATGAGTAACACAACAGCAATGAATAGCACAATTGAATTACTTGGCGATAAAGCCGAAAGTTTACTAAGCCACGAATGTAAAACCATTTCTAAAGATATCATTCATGCACCAGGACCGGATTTTATTGACCGCGTTTTTGTTGGATCAAACCGAAATCCACAAGTATTAAAAAGTCTTCACTCTTTATATAACCATGGGCGCCTTGCCGGAACAGGTTATCTTTCTATTCTTCCTGTTGACCAGGGAATTGAACATTCAGCGGGAGCATCATTTGCACCAAATCCGGCTTTTTTCGACCCTGAAAACATTGTTAAACTTGCTATCGAAGGTGGATGTAATGCAGTAGCTTCAACTTACGGAGTTCTTGCATCTGTATCGAGAAAATATGCCCATAAAATTCCTTTCATTGTAAAATTAAATCACAACGAGTTCATTTCTTATCCAAATAAATATGACCAAATTATGTTTGGGTCAGTTGACGAAGCTTGGAACTTAGGAGCAACAGCTGTTGGTGCTACCATTTATTTTGGTTCTGATGAATCAACACGTCAGATTCAGGAAGTTGCTGCAGCATTTGAAAGGGCTCACGAACTTGGAATGGCTACAGTTTTATGGTGCTATTTAAGAAACAGCGCATTTAAAAAAGATGGTGTAGATTATCATACTGCTGCTGATTTAACAGGACAAGCAAATCATCTTGGAGTTACTATCCAAGCTGATATCATCAAGCAAAAGTTACCAAATACAAATGGTGGTTACACTGCTTTAAACTTTGGTAAAACACACGAAAAAGTATATACTCAACTTTCATCAAATCATCCGATAGATTTAACAAGATACCAAGTTGCTAATTGCTACATGGGTCGTGCTGGTTTAATCAATTCAGGAGGAGAAAGTAAAGGTGCTTCAGATATGGCAGAAGCTGTATTTACAGCAGTTGTAAACAAACGTGCCGGTGGACAAGGATTAATCTCTGGTCGTAAAGCTTTCCAAAAACCAATGAAAGATGGAATTGCTTTATTGAACGCTATTCAAGATGTTTACATGGATAAATCAATTACGTTAGCGTAACTGACTTGATAATTTGAAAATGTGATGATTTGATAATTCGGTCATCACATTTTTTGTCTTATATTTTTTTATAAAGTTAAAAGTCAATCATCAAATTTATTCATCATCAAATTATCAAATTGAAAATATGAGTTGGTTTAAACGAGTAAAGGAAGGTATTACAACATCTACCGAAGATAAAAAATCGGTACCTGATGGCTTGTGGCACAAATGTCCTCGATGTAAAAAAGCGAGTACATCTGCTGATCATGAAGCCAATAAATATGTATGCCTACATTGCAATTACCACGATAAAATTGGCTCTGCAGAATATTTCAGCATATTATTTGATGAAGGACGATTTGAAGAATTGTATTCATCTATTCTTCCAACCGATCCTTTACATTTTACCGATACCAAAGAATACAAAACGAGATTAGAAGACACTATTGAAAAGACTGGTTTGAAAGATGCTTTGAGAGTTGGTGTTGGAACAATTAATACTTTGCCACTAGTTGTCGCTTGTATGGATTTTAACTTTATTGGTGGATCAATGGGTTCGGTTGTTGGCGAAAAAATATCACGTGCCATTGATTATGCTCGTGAAAACAGAATTCCTATTCTTATCATTTCAAAATCAGGTGGAGCGAGAATGATGGAAGCTGCATTTTCATTAATGCAAATGGCAAAAACATCAGCAAAACTTGCCCTTTTAGGAAAAGCAGGCGTTCCATTTATTTCATTATTAACAGACCCCACAACAGGTGGAGTAACAGCTTCTTTCGCCATGCTCGGAGATTTAAATATTGCTGAACCTGAAGCTTTAATCGGTTTTGCAGGCCCACGAGTTATTAAAGAAACTATTGGTAAGGATTTACCAAAAGGGTTTCAAAGCTCTGAATTTCTTTTAGAACATGGTTTTGTAGATTTCATTGTACCTCGCACAGAACTGAAAGATAAACTCAGCTCACTTTTAGCCTTATTAAGCGACAAACCTAAAGTTGTTAAAAATTTGGCTGACTGATTCTTTTACCTATATTCGCAGCCCATTTTTACACATTTTTAAACAATTAAATTTTTACAATCATGAATTTGACCACAGAGAAGAAACAAGAAGTCTTCGAAAAGTACGGTAGAACCAAGTCGAAAACCGACACCGGTTCAGCTGAGAGTCAGATAGCTTTGTTTACACATCGCATCAACCACATCTCAGGACACTTAAACACAAACAAAAAAGATTTTTCGGCCGAAACAAGTCTAGTAAGACTGGTAGGAAAAAGACGTTCATTATTAGATTATCTGATGAAGAATGACATTTTCCGTTACAGGGCAATTATCAAAGAACTTGATATTAGAAAATAACAAATTGGTAAACGGTAAACTGAGTTCAGATTTATATCCGTTATTCAATTTGAGGAATTTTATTACACAAGCAGGGCATTCAGTCCTGCTTTCATTATTTTATTAGTATGACGAAATTAGGAACAACAAAAACAATTGACCTCGGAGATGGAAGAACAATCTCCATTGAAACAGGCAAGCTGGCAAAACAAGCAGACGGATCAGTAGTGGTTCGCATGGGAGATACCATGTTGCTTGCTACAGCCGTTTCGGCACAAGATGCCAAAGAAGATGTAGATTTTATGCCACTTACAGTTGATTATCAAGAAAAATTTGCAGCAGTTGGACGCATACCGGGAAGTTTTCACAAACGCGAAGCAAGATTATCTGATTACGAAATTTTGGTAAGCCGCATTATTGATCGCACGCTTCGTCCACTGTTTCCTGAAGATTATCATGCTGATACTCAAGTAGCGGTTACATTAATTTCTTCTGATAAAAATTTAATGCCTGATTGCCTAGTTGGATTGGCCGCTTCGTCAGCATTGATGATGAGCAATATTCCCTTTAACGGACCTATTTCGGAAGTTAGAGTTGCCAGGATAAATGGTCAATTCAAAATCAATCCATACATCAGTGAAATGGAAAATGCTGATATTGATTTGATAGTTGCGGGTACCGAGCATGACATTAACATGGTTGAGGGTGAAATGAAAGAAATCACTGAAAAAGACATGGTTGATGCTTTGCGTTTTGCTCATGAAGCAATAAAACAACAATGTAAAGCACAGTTGGAGTTATGTGAAATGTTAGGAGGAAGAAAACCAACACGTGTATACAATCACGAACGTCATGATGAGGCATTAGAAAAACAAATACACGAATTTGCGTACGATAAAGTTTATAAAATTGCAAAATCAGCTTTAGGAAAATCGGAACGTTCGGCTGGATTTAAAGCTATTCGCGAAGAATTTAAAAGCTCCTTCCCTGAAGGAACAGAATTCGATAAATTTTTATTGAACAAATATTTTCACCATGTTGAGTTTGACGCAGTAAGAGCAATGATTTTGAACGACAGAACTCGTTTAGATGGTCGTGAGCTAGATCAAGTTCGCCCGATTTGGAGTGAAGTTGATTATTTGCCAGGAGCACATGGATCAGCAGTTTTTACCCGTGGTGAAACACAATCGTTAACAACAGTTACATTAGGAACAAAACAAGACGAGCAACTACTTGATAGCCCAATGAACGAAGGATATTCGAAGTTTTTACTTCATTATAATTTCCCTTCTTTCTCAACAGGTGAAGTAAGGCCTAATCGTGGACCAGGCAGAAGAGAAATCGGACATGGTAATTTAGCATTACGCGGTTTGAAGAGTGTTCTTCCTGGAATGATTGAGAATCCATATACCATTCGTATTGTTTCTGATATTTTAGAATCAAACGGTTCATCATCAATGGCTACAGTTTGTGCAGGTTCACTTGCGTTAATGGATGCCGGTATTAAAATAAAAGATGCTGTTTCTGGTATTGCCATGGGATTGATATCAGATGAAAAAACAGGAAAATATGCTGTGCTTTCAGATATTTTAGGTGATGAAGATCATTTAGGAGATATGGATTTTAAAGTAGTTGGAACAAGCAAAGGAATTGTTGCTTGCCAAATGGATATTAAAATCAATGGATTGAAATGGGAAATGGTTGAAGAAGCTTTGAACCAAGCAAAAGCTGGTCGTTTACATATTATGAACGAAATGAACAAAACCATTTCGAAACCTAATGTCGACTACAAACCACATGCACCAAGAATTGAAACAATTATTATCGATAAAGATTTTATTGGTGCTGTTATAGGACCAGGTGGAAAAGTTATTCAAGGAATACAAAAGGAAACAGGTGCTGTAATTTCAATTACCGAAGTTGGTAATACTGGTGTAGTTGAAGTAGCTGCTACAAATAGCGAAGCAATGAGCAAAGCTGTTGCCTTCATTAAAGGTATTGTTGCGGTTCCTGAAGTTGGACAAGTGTATGAAGGAAAAGTAAAGAACATTATGGATTTCGGTGCATTTGTTGAATTTATGCCTGGAAAAGAAGGTTTGTTACACATTTCGGAAATCTCTTGGAAACGTTTGGAAAAAATGGAAGGTGTTTTACAAACTGGCGAAATCATTAAAGTAAAATTACTTGATGTAGACAAGAAAACCGGTAAGTTCAAACTTTCTCGTAAAGCATTATTGCCTAAACCAGAGCAACCTAAGAAAGAGGAAAACGAATCAACCCCTGTTTCTGACAATAAATAATTTATGTGTATAAAATTATAAACGATAAATCCCGATTCATTCGGGATTTTTTTTGCTTTGTATAATATTAATGAAACCTTTTAGAGTTCGACATTTTTTAAAAGCAATTCAATTTCTGTTTACAGATAAAAAAAATCTGTCGACTATTCATTATGCCGAAAAACAAAACACATTACTCATTGTAAAACTCGATGCAATTGGCGACTACTTATTGTTCAGGAATTTTTTAGCTGATATCCGCTCGAGTGAAAAATACAAACATTATCGCATCACACTTTGTGGCAATAAACTTTGGAAGGAACTTGCCGAAAAGCTTGATTCCTCTTATGTTGACGAATTTATTTGGGTTGATAAAAAAAGTTTAATCAACAACTCCGACTACCGTAAAAATTTGCTTTTTTCAATTAAGCAAAATGGATTTGAGATTGCTTTCCAACCTACTTTTTCAAGAGAAATTCTTACAGGAGATTCGATAGTCAGAGCCAGTTGTGCTAAACACAGATTGGGAAGTTTAGGTGATGATGCCAATGAAATTTCTATTTTAAAATATTATGCCGACAGTTTTTATACATCATTTCTAAAAAATAATGAAACACCCTTATTTGAATTTTTAAAAAACAAATCAATTATTGAAGAGTTAATTGGAGAAAACATTTCACGTAAAAATCCAGAACTTATTTCTTCAAGTAATTCTAAAAAAAACAGCTATGCAGTATTGTTTCCTGGTGCAGGAGAAATACAGAAACAATGGCCTATCGAAAAGTTTTCAGAAATTGCAGATGAACTCCACAACAAATACAACTATAAAATTCTCATTTGCGGTTCACCTGACGATTCAACTCTTGCAGAGAAAATAATTGCACAATGTAAAACTTCATCGCCTGAAAATATATGTGGCAAAACTTCTCTTCTCGAACTCATTGAAAAGATTGCTTCTGCTTCAATTTTGCTAACCAACGATTCTGTTGCATTGCACATATCGGCCTGCACAAAAACTAAAACTGTTTGTGTTCTAAACGGCCGTCACTATGGAAGATTTGCACCTTATCCTAAAAATATTGCCAACCATATTTCATACGTTTTTCCTGAAGCAATGTGTAATTTGATTTTGAAAAGTGAAGTAGAAGCTGTTCGCAAAACAAAATACAACGCTATTGACTCTATTAATTCAATTCAAACAGAACAAGTAAAAGAAGCAATAATTAAACTGTTTGAATGAAAATATTGCTGATAGATAATTACGATTCGTTTACATTTATGCTTAAAGATTATATTGAGCAATGTGAGGCTGACACTACAGTAATAAGAAACGATGATAAAATTTTGGACTTTGATTACATCGATAATTTTAACGCTATTGTCATTTCTCCAGGACCAAAAACACCTAATCAATCTGGTAATTTAATGAGTATCATTCAAAGTTGCTTTGAGTCGAAACCAATATTAGGTATATGTTTGGGGCATCAGGCAATTGGCGAATTTTTTGGGGCGAAACTTGCAAAAGCTTCCTTGCCCCGTCATGGTAAAGTTGATTTAGTTACTCATAATAATCACTTCCTTTTTAATGGAATTGATACAAATTTCAAAGCAACAAGATATCACTCACTATTAATTGAAAATGTAAAATCACCACTTGAAATAATTGCAAAAAGTGATACCAAAGAAGTAATGGCAATTGCTCATCAGTCGTTACCAATATTTGGAATACAATTCCATCCCGAATCTTGTTTAACAAAATGCGGACTAAAACTTATCAATAATTTTGTGTTGTATACAAATCAATTGACGTAATTTAATTTTAACATATATTTGATTCAATTTAGAAATTGATGGAAGTAAAGCTTAAACAGGAAGGGAAATTCAATTACATCGAAGAAGGTGATGGCGAAGTGATGCTGTTACTCCATGGGTTATTCGGTGCATTAAGTAATTGGCAAGATGTACTCGATCATTTTTCTAAAAGATATAAAGTTGTTATTCCCCTTATGCCAATTTTTGAAATGAATATTTTAAAACTAAGCGTTGATGGACTTGCCGATTTTATTCATGATTTTATCGTTCATAAAAATTATAAAAAAATAAATTTACTTGGAAACTCACTGGGTGGCCATGTTGCACTAGTGTATTTAAAAAAATATCCCCAAAA
>CANKGI010000039.1 GCA_947481365.1 Bacteroidota bacterium
ACAAAATCAAAATTATCGCTTGCTATAATTAGGCGCTTCTTTGGTTATGGTAACATCGTGTGCATGGCTTTCTTTCGAACCGGCATTGGTAATTTTAATAAACTTAGCCTTTTGCAATGCTGCAATATTTTTTGAACCAGTATATCCCATTCCGGCTCTTAAGCCTCCCACAAACTGATAGGTTACTTCCGATAAATTTCCTTTAAATGGTACAATTCCCACAATTCCCTCGGGAACTAATTTGGCAATTTCATCTTCGGTATCTTGAAAATATCTGTCTTTCGATCCTTCTTTCATGGCTTCAATTGAACCCATTCCTCGGTACGATTTAAATTTTCGTCCTTCGTAAATAATGGTTTCGCCAGGCGATTCTTCAACACCTGCAAATATCGACCCCGACATTACAGAGCTTGCACCCGCTGCAATGGCTTTAACAATATCACCACTGTAACGTATTCCACCATCGGCAATAATTGGCACACCGCTTTTTGCAATGGCTCGGGCAGCTTCGTAAACAGCTGTAAGTTGTGGCACTCCAATTCCGGCAATAATTCGGGTGGTACAAATTGAACCGGGTCCAACTCCAACTTTTACACCATCAACTCCTGCACTAACCAATGCTTTTGCTCCTTCTCCTGTTGCCACATTTCCGGCAATAATATCTACATCCGAAAATAATTTGCGCATGCGTTTTACTTCATTCAATACACCTTGCGAATGTCCATGTGCGGTATCAATAATAACTACATCAACTCCTGCTTTTACCAATGCGGTAATTCTATCCGATGTGTCGGCAGTAATACCAACTGCAGCACCAACCAATAATCTTCCGTGTTTATCTTTACATGCATTCGGATGTGCTTTTACTTTTAAAATATCTTTATAAGTAATAAGCCCTTTTAGTTTTCCTTTTTTATCTACTACAGGTAATTTTTCAATTTTATATTTCTGTAAAATCGATTCGGCTTTTTTCAAATCAGTACCTTCGGGTGCAGTAATGAGGTTTTCTTTGGTCATCACTTCGCTCACTTTTTTCGATACATTTTTTTCAAAACGTAAATCGCGGTTTGTTAAAATACCAACCAATTTATGGTCATCATTTACAATAGGTATTCCACCAATTTTATTTTCCTGCATTAACTTTAAAGCTTCTTTTAAAGTTGCATTAACCGATAAGGTAATTGGGTCGAGAATCATTCCACTTTCGCTTCGTTTTACTTTGCGCACTTTATCAGCCTGCTGATCGATGCTCATGTTTTTATGAAGTATACCAATGCCACCTTCTTGTGCAAGTGCAATTGCTAGTTTCGATTCGGTAACAGTATCCATTGCAGCCGAAAGTATTGGAATGTTAATTCGGATATTGCGTGTAAGTTGTGTGGTGGTGTCAACATCTCTCGGTAAAATTTGAGAGAAAGCGGGGAGAACAAGCACGTCATCGTAGGTTAGCCCTTCTCCGTAAAATTTTTCAGTGTATCTTAACATGGCAAATAATTAGTTGCTATTATTTGCCGTGCAAATCTATTATAATTCAACTCAAAATCACTAAAATAAATTTACAGGTTTTATTTATTGTATTGATTCATCGTGTTATTAATGCCACTCAATACAAAACTTTCTATGGCTTCGGCCGATTTAGAAATGAGGTTATCGATTAATTTATTTTCATCATCATTCCATTTACTCAACACAAAATCAACTTGCCTGCCTTTTGCATATTCGGCACCAATGCCAAACCGCAAGCGAGCGTATTGTTGTGTAAGTAAACATTCGTTGATGTTTTTTAGACCATTATGTCCGGCATCGCTTCCATTAGCACGTATGCGAATTTTTCCATACGGAATGGCAAGGTCGTCAACCAATACAAAAATATTTGAGGTATCTATTTTAAGTTTTTCAATCCAATAGCGAACAGCTTTGCCGCTAAGGTTCATGTATGTGTTAGGTTTAATTAAATGAATGTGTTTTCCCTTTAAATTGATTTGAACATGATCGGCATACCTGTCGGGAGTAAAAACGCATTTGTGTTTTTGAGCAAGAAAATCGGCAATATCAAAGCCAATATTATGGCGAGTATGGGCATACTCATCACCAATATTTCCAAGTCCAATTACGAGATATTTCATGCTGCAAATAAAACAAAAAACCCGGAGCGTTAGTTCCGGGTTTCAGTTTATTTAATAAAAAAGAATTACTTCTTCTTATCGTCTTTAGCTGGAGCAGCTTTAGCGGGAGCAGCAGCAGGAGTTGCAGCAGCAGCCGGTTTAACTTCTTCAACAACAGCACGAGTGATTTTAACTGTAACAACAGCATTGTTTGGTGAATCAAGCAATACAGCGTTTGTCAAACTAATTTCACCTACTTTAACTGATTTACCAATCTCTAAGTTATCAATAGCAATTTCGATAACATCAGGTAAGTTAGCTGGTAAAGCTCTAACTAAAAGTTTTCTTGATTTGATGTGCAATTTACCACCCGCACGAACTCCAACTGAATTACCTGTAACTCTCACAGGAATTAACATTTCAACTTCCTTGTCATCTCTGATTTCAAGAAAATCGGCATGAAGAATAGAGTCGTTTACTGGATGAAACTGAATGTCTTTTAAGATGGCACGATAAATTTTACCATCAATTTCAAGTTTTACTTTGTAAGCATTCGGAGTGTAAACCAAAGGTTTAAAATCTGCCGAATACATAGAAAAATGGATGTGCTCATTTGGGCCGTACATAACGCAAGGCACTTTACCCTCGTTTCGGATTTTTTTGGTTGATGCTTTACCAACCCCGTCCCGCAAGTAACCGAACATGGCAACTGATTTCATTTGTTATTTTTATTATTTTTTAAAGTTTAGCTGCATCCGCCAACAGCCTTACTTCAGTTAAATTATGTATATGCGGATTATTATTTTCTTTAGTTAACCGTAAATAATGAACTGATTGATCCAAACTCGGTAACATTTTTAATAGCATTTGAGAATAACTCGGCAACAGAAAGCACTTTTATTTTAGGGCTTTGGTGTTTTAATGGAATTGTATCGCAAACAACCAATTCATCAATGCACGAATTTTCTATAGTTTCGAAAGCCTTACCCGAAAGAACAGGATGAGTACACATTGCTCTTACGCTTAATGCTCCTTTATCTTTAAGCATTTGTGCCGATTTGGCTAAAGTATTTCCTGTATCAATAATATCGTCAATCATGATTACATCTTTACCAGCCACATCACCAATCAAAGTCATCGATGCAATTTCATTTGCGCGTTTTCTTTCCTTATCACAAATAACCATATCAAGATTCAGTGCTCTCGCAAATGTTCTCGTTCTGTTTGATGAACCCATATCAGGCGAAGCCATAATCAAGTTCGATTCTTTCATTTCACGTATATATGGTATGAAAATAACCGATGAGTCGAGATGGTCAACAGGTATTTCAAAAAATCCTTGTATCTGAGGAGCATGTAAATCCATAGTCATTACACGGCTTGCACCAACAGCTGTAAGTAAATCAGCAACAACTTTAGATCCGATAGAAACACGTGGCTTATCTTTTCTGTCTTGTCTGGCCATTCCAAAATAAGGAATAACTGCTGTTATATAATGTGCCGATGCGCGTTTTGCAGCATCAATCATTAATAATAACTCAAGCAAATTATCGGCATTGGGGAAAGTAGATTGAACAAAAAACACATCGCAACCTCTAACCGATTCGTTTATGCTTGGCTGAATTTCGCCATCGCTAAATTGCGAAATAGTTAAATCACCCAGTGGCTTTCCATATTCGGCAGCAATTTTTTCGGCTAAATAGCGCGAGTTTCTGCCTGAAAATATTTTTACCTCGTTATGCGGTGAAGTACTCATTTTTTTTGAACTGATAGGTCAATTGTAAATACCGAAACTTCGGTATGTAATATTTGTTGTCCGACTAGGGCTCGAACCTAGACTCTTCTGGACCAAAACCAGACGTGTTGCCAGTTACACCATCGGACAATTTACCTGCTATTATTGGCGGTTGGTTGTTACCAGCCTGCCTGTCGAAGTGTAACGCAGGCAGGTTACACCATCGGACAATTTCCCAGTCTTTTTCAGACCGGGTTGCAAATGTATGATTTGCCACTAATAATGCAAACTCGTTTTAAGGTTTTTCAAAATTAATTTGATGAACACCTATGTTTTTTAAAGTTTATTTAAAGAGAAATGAGCTAAACTGTATATTTTTTAGAAAATTGGGAAGCCTAAATGGATGAATTTATATTAGAAAGTCTCAAGAAAGACTTTTAAAAGTATGATACAAAAGTAAAAGGGGGGGCGTTTCGGAATGAAACATGAAATATTAGTTGCGGAGATAGGACTCGAACCTATGACCTTCGGGTTATGAGCCCGACGAGCTACCACTGCTCCACTCCGCGATATATCTTTTTTCTACTTGAACTGATTCTTTATCAAGCAGTTTTTTAATTGAATGTTTTACCAAAACAAATACTTAATAGGCGTTAAGAATTTGGGACTGCAAATATATTGTTGTTTCTTTGCAATCCAAATTTATTATGACTCATCAAGCAGGATTTGTAAGTATTATCGGTAAACCCAACGTAGGTAAGTCTACTTTAATTAATGAATTGATAGGGCAAAAAATTTCTATTATTACATCTAAAGTTCAAACTACCAGAAACAGAATATTGGGTATTCTGAGTTCCGAAAATTATCAGGTGGTATTTTCTGATACTCCGGGCATTATCGACCCTAAATACAAGCTTCAAGGCTCGATGATGAAATTTGTAAATGATAGTTTACAAGATGCCGATATTGTATTGTTTATTACCGATACTGATGCAAGAAATCATGACGATGAATTGCTGGCAAAAATAAGTTTGATAAAATCGCCATTAATCGTTTTACTGAATAAAATAGATTTAAGTAATTCGGATGAGGTTACTAAGAAAGTGGAAGAACTGAAAGAGAAAATTAATTGTAAAGAAGTCATTCCAATCTCAGCTCTTAATAAATTTAATACCAAAGAAGTTATTAGCAGGATTCTGAATTATTTGCCAGAAGCGCCATCTTTTTATCCTGAGGATCAGGTTACAGATGTTTCTGAAAGGTTTATAGCTTCCGAAATTTTGAGAGAAAAAATACTGATGCGTTACAAAGAAGAAATTCCGTATTCGGTTCAGGTTGAAGTGATATCATTCAGAGACGAGCCAAATATTATTCATATTGAGGCTGATATATATGTAATGCGCGATTCTCAAAAACTGATTGTGATAGGGAAAGGTGGAATAGCATTGAGAAATACCGGAACTGCAGCCAGAAGAGACATGGAAACATTTTTTGGCAAAAAAGTATTCTTAAAAACTTTTGTAAGGGTTAATGAGAACTGGAGAGATAACGATAAAATGTTAAGGCATTTTGGATATAGTAAAGATTAGTCATTTAAATTTAGTTGAACACATTTAGCACATAAGGTAAAATGGGAAATATAGTAGCGATAGTAGGCAGACCAAATGTTGGTAAATCAACATTATTTAATCGTTTGTTAGAACAAAGGAAAGCAATTGTTGATGACCTTAGCGGTGTAACCAGAGACAGGCATTATGGTTTGGCAGAATGGACCGACCGTAAATTCACAATTATTGATACAGGAGGATATGTTCCCGATTCATCTGATGTATTTGAAACAGCAATTCGAACACAAGTAAAAATTGCAATCGAAGAGGCCGATGTTTTATTGTTTATGGTTGATGTTACATCAGGAATTACCGATCTCGATTCTTCATTTGCTAATTTACTAAGACGGTCGAAAAAGCCTGTAATAGTTGTTGTAAATAAGGTTGATAACTCTGAAAGACAGTATGATGCGGCTGAATTTTACGGAATGGGATTTGGAGAAATGTATAACATTTCATCAGTTTCGGGATTTGGTACAGGCGAACTTTTGGATGCATTGGTTGAAAAGCTTCCCGAACCAAATGATGAAGAAGCAGTAGCACACGAAAATGAATTGCCACGAATAGCCATATTAGGCCGACCAAATGTTGGAAAGTCATCATTGGTAAATGCATTACTAGGTGAAGAGCGGAATATTGTTACAGATATTGCCGGAACGACTAGAGATACCATCAATTCTCATTATAAATTATTCGATAAAGAGTTTATCATTATTGATACTGCAGGTATTCGTAAAAAAAGTAAAGTTCATAATGATGTTGAATTTTATTCGGTAATGAGGTCGATTCGGACCCTCGAAGATTGCCATGTAGCAGTTTTGGTCATTGATGCCACCGTTGGAATGGATTCACAAGACATGAACCTCGTTCATTTAGCTGTAAGAAACGGTAAAGGCGTAGTAGTACTTGTAAATAAATGGGATTTGCTTGAAAAAGACCACAAGACATCTATCGAATATGAGAAAATGATAAGAGAAAAGTTAAAGCCGTTTGATGATGTTCCAATTATTTTTACTTCAGCATTAACTAAACAACGCATTCATAAGGCAGTTGAGGGAGCTTTAACAGTTTGGGAGAGTCGTAGACGAAAAATTCCAACACACAAACTCAATGATGTGATGTTGCCGATAATCGAACATTACCCGCCACCAGCTATAAAGGGTAAATATGTAAAGATAAAGTTTGTAATGCAGCTTCCCGGACAGAGTCCGAAATTCGCATTCTTTTGCAACCTTCCACAGTACGTAAACGAAACATACAAGCGGTATCTCGAAAACAAAATCAGAGAAAATTTCGACTTCCATGGAGTTCCGATGGTGATATATATGAGAAAAAAATAACATAAAGTTTTGATGTTACAATTATTATGTTAATTTCGCAGCCGAATTTTAATAAGTATAAAATAAATCAAAATGAAAAAAGTATTCACAATTTTAGCTGCAGCTTCAATGTTAGCAGTTATCGCTTGCGGTCCTTCTGCTGCTGAAAAGAAAAAAGCTGAAGACAAAAGAATTCAAGATTCTATCGAATCTGCACAACGTATGGCTGATTCATTAGCTGCAATGACTGCAGCAATGATGCCTGCTGACTCAATGAAAGTTGATTCTGCTGCACCAGCTGCTACACCTGCTAAGTAATTTTTTTAGCAAAAAAGAGAAGAGTGCTCAATTGAGCACTCTTTTTTTATCTTATTAAATAGCAAAGGCAAAAAAATCTAACTTTGATTTTCAAAATTAGGACTTACATTTGCCACCCTAATAAAATACAGGTATGCCACAAAGAACATATAACCCATCGGTTAGAAAAAGAAGAAATAAACACGGATTCAGAGAAAGAATGAGTACAGCGGCAGGCCGTAAGGTTATTGCAGCACGCAGATCAAGAGGTCGTAAAAAACTTACTGTATCGAGCGAGAAAAGACATAAGAAATAAACTTGGATGAAAGCGTTTGAATTTTATGTTCAAACAAAAAGTCCTTTATAATACTATGGCCTTTACTTTTAATAAATCAGAAAGGCTTTGTAGTAGAAATATTATAGAAAAGCTATTTAGCAAAGGAAGCAGCGGATTTACGTTGTTTCCTTTTCGTTTTTCATGGGTTGAAACTCCTTTGGATTCTACCAACAAAGTTCAAGTCATCTTTATTGCGGCTAAAAAAAGATATCCTCAAGCCAGTCAGCGCAATCGCGTAAAAAGAAACCTAAGAGAATTATATCGGTTGAATAAGCATTTGTTGTACGATTCGTTGTTAAAAAATGAAAAACAATATGCTTTGATGATTTCATATATTGCGAAAGACAAAATTCAACATCAGGAGATGGTGAAAGTGTTTAATAAATGCTTAATTAGGTTAATTACTGAATTTGAAAAAGCTGATACAAATACCATTTATTCTATTGATAAAATTTTATAAATACGCCATTTCGCCAATGCTGCCAATGTCGTGTAGGTATACTCCAACTTGTTCATCATATGCCGAAGAAGCAATAAAAAAACATGGAGTGATAAAAGGTTGTTGGTTAGCATTAAAGAGAATTTCCAGATGTCATCCTATGGGCGGACATGGATATGACCCAGTTCCATAATAATAAAAAAAAATATAACGCATTATTAATGAAAACTTTTTTTAAAAAAGCAAACGGGTATCATTACCTGATTATTTTAATTATAGCTGTTTCGGTTTTTTCGTTTAAAACATTTAGCAATGGGAACAATTATTTTGAGATAGCCAAGAATCTCGACATTTTCGCTTCTGTTTACAGAGAAGTAAATACTTATTATGTAGATGATGTAGATGCTGGAAAACTCATGAAAAAAGGCATTGATGAAATGCTTAATTCACTTGATCCTTATACAAATTATATTTCCGAATCGGAGGCAGAAGATTTCAGATTTCAAATGACCGGACAATACGGAGGTATTGGTGCACAAATAGGAACACGAGGTGAATTTATTATTGTAAGCGATCCTTACGAAGGTTATCCAGCGCAAAAAGAAGATATCAGAGCAGGTGACATTATTTTAGAAATTGAAGGCAAATCAGCCAAAGGGAAAAACACTTCTGAAATGAGCAAGTTGCTTAAGGGGCAACCGGGCACAAAATTAAAATTATTGATTAAGCGTGAGGGAGAGGGTGAATTACAAAAAGTTTTAACACGTCAAGAAATTCATATCAATAATGTTCCTTATTTTGGAATGGCAGATGAACATACCGGATATATTAAATTGGCTTCGTTTACTAATGATGCAGGTAAAGAAGTAAAAGATGCTTTGGTTGAATTGAAAAAAAATCCTGCAATGAATTCACTAATACTCGATGTTAGAGGTAATCCTGGAGGGCTATTGCATGAGGCTGTAAATATTGTGAATGTTTTTGTTCCTCAAAATCAAGAAGTGGTTAGTACAAAAGGAAAAGTGAAAGAGTGGGATAAAAGTTATAAGACATTAAATCCACCTGTTGATGTCGACATACAACTTGCCGTATTAACAAATCGCTCATCAGCATCAGCATCAGAAATTGTTTCGGGAAGTATTCAGGATTTAGATAGAGGTGTAGTGGTTGGATTAAAAACATTTGGAAAAGGACTCGTACAAAGTACTCGTCCATTAAGTTATAATTCACAGATAAAAGTAACAACAGCTAAATACTATACTCCCTCGGGCAGATGTATTCAGGCATTAGATTATTCTCATCGTAATGATGACGGAAGCGTAGGTTCGGTTCCTGATTCACTAAAAAAAGAATTTAAAACAAAGAACGGTCGGAAAGTTTTTGACGGTGGAGGTGTAGATCCTGAAATTGTAGTTAGCCATAAAGTGTTTTCAAAAATTGCTGAGAGTTTATTATACAAACAACTCATTTTTGATTACGCAACCTACTACCGAAACAAACATGAAAAAATAGCTCCTGCAAAAGATTTTCATTTGGATGATGCCGATTTTGAAGATTTTAAAAAATACATTGCCGGAAAAGATTTTGATTATATGACAGCTAGTGAAAAAGCGCTTGAAGATTTTAAAAAGAAAGCTGAAGATGAAAAGTATTTTGGAGCAATAAAAGAACATTACGAAACTTTAAAACATAATCTGCAGCACGATAAACAGGCTGATCTTCAAAAAAACAAAGAGGAAATTACGCAGCTATTAGATGAAGAAATATCGAGAAGATATTATTTTCAGAAGGCACGTTACGAAGCTTCTTTTAAAAATGATGAAGATGTGCAAGAAGCGCTTAAAATTTTAAAAGATAAAGCCAAATACCAGAGTTTATTAAAACCATTATCAGCTAAGAAATAAGACACGTTGTTAGATATTTTTGATTATATCACGATATTTTTATTAAGTTCCATAGGCGGTTTTATTTCCGGTTTTTTAGGTGTGGGTGGAGGTGTTGTTTTTATGCCCATACTGGATTATTTTCTTTATAAAATTGGTTTACGTGATGACCTTTTAGTAAAAGGAATAATTGCAAATTCACTTTTTACAATCATTTTTTCGGGATCAATTGCAAGTTATAAGCAATACAAAATTGGCAACTTTTATTTAAGAGAAATTTTATTTACAGCATTACCCGGAATCATTACGGCATTAATTGTAACTTATTTTGTAAAGAGCGGAACATGGTATTCAAAAGCAGTATTTGATATCATTTTTGCATCAACATTGCTATTGTTAATTATAAGGTTGACTGTGGTGAAAAACAAGTCTGCTAATGGTGAAGATAAATTGATTAAACCTATTAAATTTTATTTTACAGGATTTGTGGCAGGCATCGTAACAGCAGTTTCTGGATTGGGAGGAGGCGTCATTATGACGCCTGTTTTTACAGATGTTCTGAAAATGAATATTAAAAAAGCGAGTTCAATTTCAAATGGAGTTATACCATTATTTGCAATTGTACTTGGAGCTTATAATTTAGTTGGAGCCCCACCACAGTTTCATAATTGGCAATATGGTTATATATTTTTTCCGATAGTTTTGCCAATGATATTTGCTACATTTATTTTCGCACCCATAGGTGTTTCAATTTCTCAGAAAACAAAACCTGAAGTAATTCGAACGGTTTTTTTATCTTTTATTTCGATTGTGTTTATCAAACTTCTATATGAAATACTTAACAAGTAAAGCACTGATTGTTTTTTCACTGATGTTATATTCATCAGTTGTTTTTTCGCAAAAAAATGTTTCAAACGAACAAATACAAACGACCTTAAAAAAGCATATTACTTTTTTGGCTGATGATAAACTCGAAGGAAGATTAGTTGGAAGTGCCGGAGAGAAAACGGCATATGAATACATCATTAAAAACTTACAACAATCAAAAGTGGAAAGTGTTAATGGTAATTCATTTTTACAGGAATTTAAAACAAAGCATAAACTTAATCCACATGCAAGTTCAAAAGATTCAGGATCAATAGAAATTACAGGACATAATGTAATTGGATACATCAATAATAATGCTGCAAATTATATTGTTATCGGTGCGCATTTCGATCATCTTGGATATAACGAATATGGAGGTTCAACATACAAAGGTGAAAATGGGGAGAGTCCTAAAATTCATAATGGAGCCGATGACAATGCAAGTGGAACGGCAGCATTACTTGTACTTGCCGATTTACTTTCGAAAGGCGAGTTTAAAAAAAATAATTATTTGTTTATCGCTTTTTCAGGTGAAGAAGAAGGATTATTGGGATCAAATTATTTCTGCAAACATCCAACAATCGATTTGACCAAAGTAACATACATGATCAACATGGATATGGTTGGCAGAATGGATACCGTTAAAAGAACACTTGCAGTTAGCGGATACGGAACTTCACCAACATGGGGAAAGGCATTTAGTAGCTTAACCACTGATGAGTTTAAGTTTAAATTCGATTCTTCAGGAACTGGTCCTTCCGATCATACATCCTTTTACAATGTAGGAATACCTGTGTTGCATTTTTTTACGGGTACTCATAGCGATTATCATAAGCCAAGTGATGATGAGCAAAAGATTAACTTCAACGATGAAGGAAAAGTAGTGAGGTATATTTATACTTTGATAGGTAAACTTGATGCAGAACCTAAACTAGCATTTACTAAAACACGTGAAGACTCATCTTCAAAAGTTTCGTTTAAAGTTACGTTGGGTATTATGCCCGATTATATGTTCGAAGGAAAAGGGGTGAGTGTTGATGGTGTTACCGATGGAAAACCCGCAGCAAAAGCAGGAATAAAGAGAGGTGATGTTATTATTCAGCTTGGTGAAATAAAAACGGATGATATGCAATTATACATGAAAGCGCTCTCTAAATTTAGTAAAGGTGAAACTACAAAAGTTAAAATTATAAGAGATAAAAAGGAGTTTGAATTTGAACTGACTTTTTAGTTTGATTTAATTTTCGTTTTTCACTAAAATTACTTTTGCAATTGCATGTACGAGATATTTTTTTTTCGATTCGGTTGCAATACATGTAAAATAAGTTCTTCGCTTTTCACCCTTTTTCATAATGATTCTTGAACGTTCACTCATCTTAAAAAGGGCATTTTCTGGTATTTCTTCTAATATAACATAATCTCTGTTTTTGTCATATTTCATTAATGCCTTCATCAATTGAACATCTCCCGAATGAGTGTATTTCGGGTTTTTCATATGTTTGATTAATGGCGTTTCAATATCGGTTGGAAACATTTTTAACATCACTACCGGACGCATGCAATTTTTGAATTCATCTTTCCACTCTGCTCCATGTGCTTCGTGCTTTGAGCCATATTTTTTAAACGTAGTATGATGTGCAAGTTCATGAATAAATGTAATGATAAAATCGTAAGGGTTTAAGTTGTGATTAATGCTTATTCTATTTCCTTTTCCCAAGTGTGGGCTATAATCTCCCAGTCTTCCTTTTCTTTCAACTTCAATATGTAAATGCAATTTGTGCAACATGATTAGTTCACTGCAATATTCAACTGTATGTCCAGGTAAATATTTTTTCAAAACATGCATCAATTGCATTTTATGCATTTTTTGCTGTTCATTTAATTCACCTAAAAGTTGAGAGTTTAATTGCATTTATTTTCCAAATGTAAAACAAAAATGCCCCGAAAAGTCGGGGCGTTTTTGTGTAATCAATCGATATAAAAACATGGCAACTTTATAAAAAATTGCACGTGCTTTTCAGAATTTAAGTTGAGAACATCTGAGTAATCAAATTTACTTCAGCATTTATTGTTCTCGTAAAAACTTAGGAAACGTAACACTAAAAATTGCAGTATTTCATTCACTAAACTTAGACATCAAATTTAGGCTCTTTAGGTTAAATAGCCAAAGAATATAGTGGATTTATATTGTTGATAATAAGGTAGATAGAAAAATTAATATCAATTATAGGGTCAAAAATATTGTTTTGGGATAACTAAAATTGTATTGATTTGGGAACCCCAAAGGGGAGAAATCTATTATCTCAAAAGTGTAACATTACCTTTATCAACATGGTAACTATCGTCCCATCCCGAGTAGGTAATTACATACACATAAACATCATTTTGCTGTTTTTCGCCCGAAAGTCCTTCACCTTTCCATTGTTGATGTTTATCAGTTGTATGAAAAATTCGTTGCCCCCAACGATTGTAAACATCAAGCGAGTAGTTTTTTACAAAAACAGGTTGTATGCCCCAGTCATCATTTATTCCATCATTATTAGCAGTAAATGCATTTGGGATATGAAGCAAAGGAGCTTGTTTTAGTTCAATTTCATTTGATCGACTTGCAGCATTAAATGATTGATTTTGTTCATTGGAAACTATTTCGGTAGCTTCAACAAAGTAGTTGTAGTCTCCGGTTTCGTAATCCAATTTGTCATCTAAATATTTAAAAACAGAGGTGTCGAGAATATTGATAACCGTGTATGGTGATACTGTACTTTTACGGAAAACAGTATAAGATTGTGTTCCATTTTCCCAATAATTATAACTATTCCAATTAACGGAATGTTCAAATGGGTTGGATTTTCCTTTGAGTAATATTGAGCAAGCAACTTGTCCCATCGGTCCTACATTCTGACAAGTATCTTTCATCTCTAAATAATAACAATATGATGTGTTGTTCACGTCTACATCGAAATCGTTATAAACGGTGTCGTATTTATTTAGAAACGTTTTCAGATACTGGTATTTCAATTCATCGCGAGTTGATTTATACAAAACATATTCAGCGAAATCTTTTTCTTTAGTTGGCGGCCACGCAATTTTTATATGGTTATTATTGTCAACAGTTACTGTTCTAAATTTTTGTTGGTCGGGAATAAATTTAAGTTGGTCAAACGTTCCCATTGTATCAGAAGCGGGACCTTCAAATCCACAAAGATTAACACCACGCATAAAATAGGTATAATTTATTTTTGCATAGTCGGGTGTGTTTTTATCGTCAAACTGTCGAATAGATTTATCGATGAAAGTATCAATTACATAAGAGTTATTATAATTAATACCTCTATACAAATTGTATTTACGGAAATATGGATTTTTGGTTCCTGTTGAATCACCCCAATAAACGTATGTTTCTTTATTGTCAACCAAACTCATGCAAAGTATACGAGTTGGATTGACTAATGGCATGGGTAAAATATTTACAGTAATATTAAACTGAGATGATTTTGGTAACGGGCAACCATTATCAATTGCATACACCGAAAATTTCTGAGGTTTCATTCCTGTTTGTTCACAGGTTGTTTGCCAACAAAAACGAGTTGACGTTCTCATCATTCCCGACATTTTCCGAGAAGTTACAGTTGGCATATTTGCTTTGTTACTATCCAATAAGTTTCCGCTTATATCTACAAAAATCGAATCTTGTGTATCGGTTGTAACAATATCAAAACAAACTCTATTCGGAACCTGCACATAAATAACATTTCCTGGAATTATTTTCCCTAATGTGTCGTATAAAGCGGTAACAGGAGCTTGATTTGTATTGCAGGCACTCACTGTAAATTGAAGTTCAAAATGTACTTCACCTAATTTTTTTCCAAATCGATATTCTTCAACTTTTATTGCTGTAACAAAAGTACCTTGTTGGTCGGGTGTAACAGTTATTTGACCGGTTCGACTGTCGATTGTAAGTGGAGGAGAACCTGTAATTTGTTGGGAGGTACTAAATCCCTGACTCCATTGAATGGAAGGGTAACTTCCGGGACCAGGATTTCCTTTGTTTGTGTTATTAAACCAATCAAGATTTCCCTGAAGTGGATCGACTAAAGAATAAACAAGCGAATCGCCATCAGGGTCAGTAAAATTAAAATTATATGTAAATGGATTGCCAACACAAAGCAATAATTTAGGATTATTATTCCATGAAGGGCTAGAGTTTTTAATAAGTTTTGGCGGTGGAATTTCCATATAAAAAGCCATGCTCGAATTGCCCGGATTGGTAATGTTTGAAATAATATTATTTCGGCAACACCGCTCCCACGAAATATAATAACCTACACTATTGTTGTATTTTTTGGGGGAGAGTGTGATGACTTTAGTGTACGATCCAAGCTCTGTACAAACGCCCGATGGAACGCTCATGCACTTAACAGAAATGAAATTAATCTTGTTAACCGGCCCGAGAACCATGGGAATAATATCTTGACGTAAATCGTTCTGTTTGTCAAAAATTCCAACAGAAATTGTTTGATCAAGTTGGGTTTGTGAACTACAATCGCGAAGAATTCTTAAGGTAAGTTGATAGGTGCTGTCGTGAAGCCAAACAATATTAAACCCTCCTCCAACGATGTGAGAAGCATTAGCAAAACCTGATAATGAAATCAGAAGTAGAAGTAGGGCGTGTCTTAATTTCACGATAGTCAAAAATAGCTAAAACTTTGAACCAAAACTTCTTAAAATTTCATTAATACGGAAATTTAACCACTTGATTTTTAAGTTAAACAAAAAAAGCACATCATTTTCAGACGTGCTTTTTTGAATTTTATTGGTAAAAATCTGAGTTTATTTCGCAAAGTTAACTGAGCGTTTTTCGCGGATAACAGTAATTTTTATTTGTCCAGGGTATGTCATTTCTGTTTGTATACGAGTTGATAAATTTAGCGAAAGGATATCGGCCTGTTCATCTGTAACTTTTTCACTTTCAACCATCACACGTAATTCTCTTCCAGCTTGAATAGCATATGCTTTTTCAACACCCTGATAACTTAGTGCAATGTTTTCCAAATCTTTCAAACGCTTCATGTAATTTTCACTGTCTTCTCTGCGTGCTCCAGGGCGAGATCCCGAAATGGCATCGCAAGCCTGAATAATTGGAGAAAGTAATGAAGTCATTTCAACCTCATCATGGTGAGCTCCAATTGCATTGATTACTTCAGGATGTTCTTTGTATTTCTCAGCAAGTTTCATTCCGAGCAAAGCATGTGGCGTTTCAGCATCGTCATCCGGAACTTTTCCAATATCATGCAGTAATCCGGCACGTTTGGCCAATTTTACATTTAATCCCAATTCGGCAGCCATCGTTGCACATAAGTGAGCAACTTCGCGTGAATGTTGCAATAAATTTTGTCCGTATGATGAACGATAACGCATACGTCCAACCATGCGAATTAACTCAGGGTGTAAACCGTGAATACCTAATTCAACACAGGTACGTTCACCAATTTCAACAATCTCATCTTCGAGTTGTTTTTTTGTTTTAGCAACAACTTCTTCAATACGTGCAGGATGAATTCGTCCATCTGTAACTAAGCGATGCAATGATAAGCGAGCAATTTCTCGTCTGATTGGATCAAAACAAGAAAGAATGATCGCTTCCGGAGTATCATCTACAATTATTTCAACTCCAGTTGCAGCTTCGAGTGCACGAATGTTTCTACCTTCGCGACCGATAATGCGACCTTTCATTTCATCATTTTCAATATTGAAAACTGATACAGAATTTTCGATGGCATGCTCGGCAGCGGTACGTTGAATAGTGTTTAAAATAATCTTCTTGGCATCTTTAGCAGCAGTAAGTTTAGCTTCATCTATTACATCCTTAATTCTGCCCATTGCTTCTGTTTTTGCTTCTTCATGCAATGCTTCAACTAATTGTTTTTTAGCTTCATCAGCACTTAAGCCTGCAATTTTTTCGAGTTGTTTAA
>CANKGI010000040.1 GCA_947481365.1 Bacteroidota bacterium
ATTAATATGTTGCTGGTGTTGGCATTGTTTAAGTTTAATTATACCGTCATTTTATTAATGCGTCATTCCATCATTTCTGTGCAAACACGCATGAGTGCCGATTTTTTAAAGAAATCAACGCCCATCATGTTCTCCATATTTTTGGCAGGAGGGATGGAGTATATTAATAGTTTTATTGTGCGTTATAATTATTCCGAAGAGCAATTTGCCATGTTCAGATATGGTATTCGCGAGCTTCCTGTTTTTCTCATTTTTGCTAACTCGGTAAGTAATATTTATAGTGGCGAAATAGCACGATTTAATCAGGAAGGAAAATTTGAAGAAGCACTCGGACATTTAAAACTTGCAGGTGTTAAATTGATGCGGTGGATGTTTCCTTTAGCCATAGCCATGATGTTTATTAGTCCGTATTTGTTTAGGTATGGTTATAGTGTTGCCTTATACGATGGATATAAGTTTTTCAATATTGCTTTGCTGCTTATTATATCTCGTATGTTGTTTCCGCAAACGGTTATCAATGGATTATTGAAGAACAGAATATTTTATCTCATCTCCACCAATTATCTTATCATAAACGGATTGCTTGCCTTTTGGTTTATGTATTTATTTGGCATATCGGGTATAGCTTATGCTAGTGTTATTTCTTTTCTTGTTGAGAAACTGATGTTGGTTACCTATTGTAAAATGGAAGGTATACGTATTACAAAATACACCGCCCTCACCGAACATCTTATTTACTCTGTAATTACACTTATTGCATTTTATATTTCTACGATAGTGGAGATGCCGTTTCCTAGTTAGAGAATTAGTGAATGATTGAATTAGGGAATGAAGGGATGAGTTAAAATTATCTAATTATCAAATCATCTAATTAACTATTCACCCAATCAACCAATTAACAAAAAACATTACTTTCGCATCCATGTGGCAAAAAAATATTCTTGAGACAATAGGAAATACTCCATTGGTTCAAATCAACCGAATTTCCAAAGAACTTCCTTGTACTGTTCTGGCTAAAATAGAAACCATGAATCCGGGCAATTCTATTAAAGACCGTATGGCTTTAAAAATGATTGAAGATGCCGAGAAAGATGGCAGACTAAAACCGGGTTACACCATTATTGAAGGCACTAGTGGCAATACCGGAATGGGATTGGCTATTGCTTCAGTGATAAAAGGTTATCGTTGCATTTTTACAACAACAGATAAACAATCGCGCGAAAAAGTGGATGCTCTCAAAGCATTTGGTGCTGATGTAATTGTTTGTCCAACTGATGTTGACCCCGAAGATCCTCGCTCGTATTATTCTGTTTCATCACGATTAGAGAAAGAAGTTCCCAACTCGTGGAAACCCAATCAGTATGATAACTTATCAAACTCAGTTGCGCATTACGAACAAACTGGTCCCGAAATTTGGAAACAAACAGAAGGAAAAGTTACGCATCTAGTTGTTGGTGTTGGTACAGGTGGAACCATTTGTGGTACCGGAAAATATTTGAAAGAACAAAACCCAAACATTAAAGTGTTGGGAATTGATACGTATGGTTCGGTTTTTAAAAAATATAAGGAAACTGGCATATTGGATAAGAACGAAATTTATCCATACATCACCGAAGGAATTGGCGAAGATTTTTTACCAAAGAATGTCGACTTTAATATTATTGATCATTTTGAAAAAGTAACCGACAGAGATGCAGCCATCATGACTCGCAGAATTCCGCGTGAAGAAGGAATATTTGTTGGCAACTCGGCAGGTTCAGCTATGGCGGGTTTGTTACAAATGAAAGATATGTTTAAAAAGGATGACGTTGTTGTTGTTATTTTTCACGACCACGGCACACGTTATTTAGGTAAAATGTTTAACGATGACTGGATGCGCGACAGAGGTTTCTTGGTAAACGAACAACCTAAAGCAATTGATCTGATTGAGAAACATAAACACTTGAAGCTGGTAACTGCCAATGTGAATGATGTGGTGCATGATGTAATTGTAAAAATGCGCAAGTTTGATATTTCGCAAATACCTGTGGTTAATGATAATGGAGAATTTGTAGGGTCACTCAACGATTCGCATTTATTTAGTAAACTGATTGAGCAACCTGAGTTAAAAAATGAAATGGTAAGTAAGGTTGTTCAGTCGCCATTTCCATTTGTTCGTTTAGATGCATCCATTGAAGAAGTTTCGAAACTCATCAGCAAAGAAAATAATGCGGTGATGCTTAAAACACTTGGTGGCGATGTACATATCATTACCAAACAAGATGTGATTGATGCATTGAGCTGATTTTTTTTTTTAACACATAGAAACATAGTTAATACATAGTTTTCATTGAGTGTATTTATTCTATGTGCCTATGTGGTTTGTTTTATTTTTAACACATAGAAACATAGTTAACACATAGCTTTCATTGAGTGTATTTATTCTATGTGCTTATGTGGTTTAATTTTTTTAACACATTTTATATAGTAAACATTGATAGATTTGGAATTAAATGAACGTCATTTATATTTGATTCATGTTAAATAACAAAAAGATAGTTGTTGTACTTCCGGCTTACAATGCTGAATTAACGTTAGAAAAAACCTACAGTGAAATTCCTTTTGATATAGTTGATGACGTTATTTTAGTTGATGATGCCAGTCGGGATCATACTTCGGAAGTAGGAATGAAACTTGGAATAAAACATGTTATCAAACACGAGAAAAATAAAGGCTACGGAGGAAATCAAAAAACATGTTACGATAAAGCGCTATCATTAAATGCAGATATAGTTATCATGCTTCATCCCGATTATCAATATACTCCAAAGCTTATCACAGCAATGAGTAGCATCATTGCTTTTGATGTATATCCGGTGGTTTTTGGTTCGCGCATTTTAGGCATGGGAGCGTTAAAAGGTGGAATGCCAACTTATAAATTTATTTTCAATCGTTTTCTTACTTTGTTTCAAAACATTTTGATGAGCCAAAAGCTTTCAGAATACCATACAGGCTATAGGGCATTTAGTTCAGAAGTATTGAAGAATGTTGATTACCATTTATGTTCGGATGACTTTGTATTTGATAATGAAATGTGCGCACAAATTTTTTACAAAGGATTTGAAATTGCCGAGGTTACTTGTCCAACAAAATATTTCCCCGAAGCATCATCCATCAATTTTAAGCGAAGCAGTATTTATGGCTTGGGAGTGATGCGCACATCCATTATTTATCGACTCCAAAAATGGGGGATAGGCTCGTATAAAATTTTCAGTAAATAGTATTAACTATTTATAAAAGCCAGCAAAGATCCAAGTATAGAACGTTCGGTAGGGTTTAATCTATTGTATAATTCGCGACTGATATTTTTCTCATCATAACTTTGGAAGAAAAGAATAAAAGGAATGAAGAGTTCTTTTATCTCCGAATCTTGGTCAATTTTATCCGAAATGAGTAAAATGTTTGTTACGTCTTCTTCAACCAAATCTTGATTCACAATAAGGTCTTCGTATATGCGATGCTCATCTTGAAATTCGTCTTCGTCAACCAGCAAAAACTCATACAAAAAGTCATCAATATTTGGTGCTATTTCTTCATCACGGCATTCGCTAATGTACAAAAGCATGTTCATCAATTCGGTACCGCGTTCAAGTGTTTTGTCTTCAATGTCGAGCCATTCTTTCGAGTCGAGATAATCTTCATCCTTAATAAAATTTGAAAGATGATTAATCATCATCAGGTCAAAAATATATTCGCTCATGCCAGTAAAATCGGCATTCTTTTCAATCGCGACATCAAGCTTATTTACTTTGTCTAAAAAGTTTTCGTCTGATGAAATGATAGGAGAAATCTCATTGATGGCAATCAGTGACTTTTCGGAATTGAAGTTTACAAGCAGTGCTTCGAGTGCTTTTAAAGATGGATTCATGCGTTTTTGAATAGTTGGTCTTTATTGATTATCGCCATCACTTTTCCGATAAGTTCGGTGTTTAATACTGGCGAATTTTTAGAACGTGATTGATTGTTTTTTGAATCGTAGTTCCATTTAATATTTTGATCAAATATAGTCAGTTCGGCTTTAGAACCTTTACTGATAGAAATGTTTTCGAGTTTTAGTGTTTTTCGCGGATTGATGGAAAGCACTTTCACAAGCATATCGGATGTAAATGTTTTTGGTGCTTTCATGCTAATCAACGAGAATGCAGTTTGCAATTGAATCATACCGTTTGAAGCATATTCAAACTCTACATCTTTATGCTCTGAATCTTCGGGGTGATGATCGGTTACAATACAATCAATCGTTCCATCAATAAGTCCTTCCCACAATGCTTTTTGGTCATTCTTACTGCGTAAAGGTGGCGTTAATTTAAAATTGGTATCGAAGCTTTTTAAATCTTCATCTATAAAACAAAGATTTGCAACCGCCACATCACAGGTAACAGCAACGCCTTGTTTTTTAGCTTTACGAATAAGTTCAACGCTTCCTTTTGATGAGACATGTGAAATATGTATTGGCGACTCTGCATATTTAGCTAATTCGATGTCGCGGGTTATCATTAACTCTTCTGCAATAGGGGTGATTCCTTTCAGTCCCAAACTAGTGCTCATCACACCTTCGTGCATGCGTCCACCGGCCGAAATGTTTTTATCTTCACAATGGTTGAGCATCAGTCCGCCAAAAATATTTCCATACATCATGGCACGAAGCATCACACCGGCATGAGCTATACTTTTATTTCCATCAGTAAAACCAACAGCTCCGGCATTGTGCATGTCGTAAATTTCATTCAAATCTTCGCCATTTAAATTTTTTGTAATGGCACCATACGGATAAATATTGACTGCAAGTTTTTCGGCTTTGCGATAAATAAATTCGATATCGGCATTGGTTTGAAGGGGAGGATTGGTGTTTGGTAAGCAAGCTATTGAAGTAAATCCGCCAGCCTGCGCTGCATCAGCAGCCGATTCTAAATTTTCTTTGTACTCATAACCAGGTTCGCGCAATGCCGCACGCATATCCATCCATCCCGGTGAAATGCTGGCACCTTTTGCATCATAAACTTTAGGAATGTTGCTGAAAAAATTCTTACTGCTTGGTTGAATATCTTCAATGATTCCGTTATTGATAAGCAAATCACATTTTTTGCCGTTGAATGACGATTGCGGATCGCAGATTGTTGTATTCGTTACAAGAAGTCTCATCAGTTGTTAGTTGTTAGTTGATGATTGTTAGTTTTTGGTTCACTTTTTCATTTTCAACTTTCAATTCTCAACTTTCAATTTTATAGAAGTTTAAGCAAAAGTATTTCAAACGATACAAAAAGCAAAGCCATAATCAAACAAACTCTCCACAACCTTGTTTCGCTTATGCCTTGCGATATTTTATGTCCTATAACAGTTGCGTCATTATTCAATACTTCTACATGATTATCGTTAGCAAGTTTGCTCATGTCGTTTACCGAAACATCCGATTCTGTTCTGTTGTAGTTTAGCGCAAAATACATTCCTGTATTTGTTTGGTCTTTTATTTCGGCTTTATAAATCCCCGATTTTTGTATGACATTTTCAATCAAAAATTCATTATTACCTTCTTTGCTTTTTAAATCGGTAAGCATATCGTTTCCATTTCCGGTAATGTGCAAAATCTTCTCAGCACCTTTCCATTCGGTATTTGCTTTCACATTTTTATCTTTTCCCATTGTGTAATACAAATGTGCAGGTGGGTTATTTCCCATGCCAATTTTTAACATCAATGGAACAAATACTGCATGCTGAGGAAGGTTGCTCCAATCAGTGTTTAGCGGTGTAGTAAATAAAAATACATTTCCTTTTTTGTAATTAGATTGATAAATAAATGGAAGTCCGTTGTTAAGTTGAATTAGCGCAATGCCTTTTGATACTGAACTTTTAGAAGTTTCGTAATACTGATTAACCATTGGCAAATCAATATTGTGAGTTACTTTATTAAACACATCGCTCAATATTTCTTCAGCAATATTGATTTTATCTGCTTTCAGGTTTTGCTTAATCGGAAGTTCATACGTAATGGAATTTATTGATGCAAGTAATGTATTGATATCTTTTGTTGAAGACTGTTGCGGTGGAATAATTAATAATGAACCACCATCAGAAATATATTTGATTAAGCTTGATGAAAGGCCCGATGAAATGGTAACAGGTTCATTTATTATGATGAGTTTGTAAAGGTTAAATGTGGAATAGTCAATTTGGTTTTCGTTTGTGTTTATCAGTTTGTAAGCATCATCACCTTCATAAACTTTATTGATAAAATTATTTACGTTTCCGTGGTTAATACATAAAATATTATTTACCGATGTTGTTGCAAAAGCAATGAATAATTTATCGTCAAATGTGACAGGATGATCAATAATAGAAAGTTCGCCTTGATGCCATCCGGCATTATTTAAAGTAAAATTAATTTCTGCATCAGTAAATTGCTGTGCTCCACATTTTACATCTATCAATGCTTTTTGAATATTGTTGATTTTTAATGTTACAGCAATATTATCCTCATCATTTTTGCCAAAATTTCGGATACGAACTTTCATCTTCAATGGTTGGTTGATTCTTACAACTGGGCTTTCGAGCCAGGCAGAGTCTATTGAAATATTGTGAGAAACGGATGCATTTATAGGTACAAAATTCAAAAGAATATTAGAGTCGACATTGAGCTGATTGATATCGGTAAAGTTTTTTTGAAAATCGGAAATGATATAACATTGATGTTTTGAATTGTTGTTTTCGAAGGCTTGTTTTTGACGATTTAAAACCGAAGAAATATTTTTTGATAGCGAACTGATTTGTGTTTCATCAGTTGATTTTAATGCATCGTTTTTGCTGATTAAATGTTGTTGTTTGCCTTCAAAATCATTTGTGAGAATTTGAAATTTGACATCGTTTTCGTAGGCATTTATGATCCCTCTTGCCTTATTTTTTGCCGATTCGAGTAATGTTCCGCTTTCACTTTCATTGCCCATCGAAAAAGAATTATCGATGTAAATGCTTACATTTTTATCGGTAGCAGCATTTTTTAATGTCGTATTTGGAATGAACGGTTGGGCAAAGGCAAATACCAAAAAAGAGATGGTTAATATTCGACAAATGAGAATAAGCCATTCTTTTAATTTTTGTTTAGATTTTGTTTCTTCTTGTACCTCTAATAAAAATCGGATATCACTGAAAATAATTTTTTTATACCTGCGAAAATTAAACAGGTGAATAATTATAGGGATTGAAATGGCACTGAGTGCAAAAAGAAATGTAGGATAAATGAACTGCACAGCGGCAAAATAAACATATTTTTTTATATCACACACTTTACTTCTGTACTAAAAAGGGCTAGTCTGATGAATAATGACATAGCTTACTTTTTAATGTGAATATAATTACTATATTTATCGTGTTAATTATCACCTAAACTAAACCAAAGTCATGAGAAGAGCAATACCAATTTGTCTGTTCACCTTTTTTATACTCATTCATCAACTTTCAAATGCACAAACTGTAACCAAATATGCATTTAGTCCATCATCGTCAACTTTTACAAATTTAGTTGGTGGTACGGTTCCCACAATGGTTACAGGAGGTTCACTTGATGACGGTTATTATATAAATATTCCCATCGGTTTTAATTTCTTTTACAACAGTCTTGCTTACACAAGTTTGTCGGCAAGTACCAATGGTTTTATTTGTTTAGGGCAAAATATTACTAACCAGAATAGCCAGGCAAATAACCTGACCTCAGGAGGTGGAACAACTTCTCCTCGGCCAATCATTGCACCTTTATGGGATGATATTGCGTTAACCAATGCATCCGATATTTCTTATCTCACAACAGGAACTTCACCCAGCAGGGTTTTTACAATACAGTATTTAAATGTAAAGTGGGATTATAGTGGTTCAGCTGCAGTTTCATTTCAGATAAAATTGTATGAAGCCGACAGTAAAATTGAATTCTATTATTCATTATTGGCTGGAGCATTAACCAATCCATCGGCATCAATTGGAATTACAAATGTAGGTTCAGGGGTAGGTAATTTTCTCTCAATTACTTCAACAGGAAATAACCCATTTGACACAACAAGTGTAACAGAAACAACCACCTTAAATACAAAACCGGCCAATGGGCAGAAATATTCTTTTATTCCTAAATATATTTTACCTGCAGCACCTACAGCCTTAACTTTTACATCAGTTACATCAACATCGATGAATGTGAATTGGATTGACAATACAACATCAGAAACGTATTACAAAATATTGGTATCAACTGATAATATTACTTTCAGTCCTTTGGCTACAATTTATTCAACTTCCATTTTATCTACCGGCACAGCCTATCAATATCCTTTAACAGGATTAATAATGGGAACTACCTATTATTTCAAGGTTTTTGTTGGAAATGAAGGTTCGGCATCAACCAATTTTGTATCATCATCGCAAAACACAATTGGTGGTGTATTAACAGGAACAAAAACGATTTGTCCGAGTGGTTGTGATTATACTACATTGGGATTAGCAGCTTCTGATATCAGAAGTCAGGGTGTTAATGGAAATCTTATTTTGGAAATGGATGCTACATACGATCCTACAGTAGAAACATATCCGATAAATTTTGGAAACATCATTACAAATGCTTCGAATACTGTTACGCTAAGACCTAGAAGTAATGTTACTTCAATGATAAATTTTATATGGTACGGTAGCAATAGTCAAACCCTCGATTTTAACTCAACTAAATATCTAACAATAGATGGTAGAAAAGGTGGAACAGGAACTGAAAATTTAATAAACATCAGTAATTTTAATAGTTCGGGAACAGCAGTGAGGTTTATTAATGATGCAACAAATAATGTTATTAAATATTGTAATATCAGTGCAGCAACTAGTTCAACTTCTTTAGGCGTTATCACATTTTCATCTACTAGTGGAACATTAGGAAACAGTAGCAATACAATTACCAATTGTACTATCAAAGATTCAATTAGTAATCCGCTTTATGCGATTTATTCTTCAGGTAATTCAACTTATCCAAACATAAATAATACAATTACCAATAATTTAATTTACGATTATTTCAACAGTTCTAATCCAACTTACGGAGTATATCTCACAACAGGTTCTGACGTTTGGACGATTTCTTATAATCACTTTTTTCAAACAGTACAACGTTCACTTTCATTCAACACTGCTGGAGCTGTATTTTCAAATTTTGGAGCATCCTTTACAGTTTCCAATAATTACATTGGCGGTTCGGCACCTTTTTGTTCAGGTTCGCCAATGTATTACGATGGTTCGGGGTCAACAAATTTGATCAGTTTAAACTTGCCCACGAATGGTGTTTGTAACATTCAAGATAATGTGATTCGGAATATCATCTTAGATTTAACGGGTGTTTCAAATTCGCTTATTTATTTGGCAAATGGTGCTTTTAATGTTACTGGAAATTTACTGGGTAATACAACCTCAACAAAAAATATTCGATTTACCTCATCGGCAACAAATGTTTTATTTTCACCGATACTGCTTTCGGGTGGTTCATCTTACGGAAATATAAATATTTCATCAAACGTAATTGGTGGAATATCGGTTGCGGGAACTGGTACTACAATATTTAAAGGTATCAATGCTACAGTTGCAGTACCATTACTTACAATAAACAACAATATCATCGGAAGTTTAACAACTCCAAATAGTATTACCGATTCAACTAACCAGGTTTTATATGGTATTTCGGCAACATTAACTTCAACCAGCAATACCATTTCGGGTAATATTATTTCAAATTTAACCATGCCAAATACGGGTACTGCAAATCAACTTTGCGGTATTTATGCAAATTCAACAGGCACATTTAGCATAATCGGAAATTTAGTAAAGAATCTATCTACAAATTCAACGTCAATCACAACGGGAGCAACTGGTCCAATAATCGGTATTTTGCATCAAGCGAGTGGATCAAATCAAGTTTGTGGAGGAAATATTGTTAACGGTATATTCTCAAATAATACTTCTTTGGTTATGGCTGTTACCGGAATTTTCTATTCGGGAACTTCAACAGGTACGAATTATTTGACACGTAATTTTGTTCATGGAATTATTTCTCAAAGTTCGGCAGCATCAGTAATTAATGGTATTTTCAATGGTTCATCAAATACGAATGCAATCAATAATATGGTTCGTGTTGGGTTAGATACATCAGGAAATAGCATCAATACCAATCAGTTAATGTATGGAATTAATGATGCCGGAAACTCGAATAGCTATTTCAATAATTCAGTATACATAGCTGGTTCGGCAGTTGGTGCAGGTGCAAATAATTCGGCTGCATTTTTTAACTCTATTGCAAGTACAGGTACACGTTTTATCGTTAATAATATTTTTTACAATTCAAGATCGAATAATTTAAGTTCAGGAAGAAACTATGCGGTGTATTTAACGAGTGCATCGTTAACTGCATTTACAATAAATTATAACATTTATTACACACCAGGAATTGGCGGAACGATTGGACGATTTAATGGTGTTGATTATACGACAATGACACCTTGGATGGTTGCCATGTTCAACGATTTTAACTCGGGATTTGGCAATCCGAATTTTGTATCGCCAGATGCTCCTTCATCAACATTAAGTTTAAAGGTTCAAAGTCCAACTCCTGCAGAAGGTTCAGGTTTACTTGTATCGGGTATTACTGACGATTATGAAGGAGATACCAGAAGCTCTTTGTCGCCAACAGATATCGGTGCTGACGCTGGTTCATATACAGGAGTTGATATTTTTGCTCCAACTATTTCGTATACCAGTTTAACAAATACTTCATCTCTTATTAATAGAACCATTTCCGTTTCAATTAGTGATGTTGGAACAGGGGTACGTAATACTGGTTCATTGCAGCCGCGCATTTTTTTCAGAAGATGGATACCATCAACATCCGCTTGGTTTAGTACAGCAGGTGTACTTACAGCGGGTAACGGAAACAATGGAACGTGGACATTCACAATTGACTATTCGTTATTAGGTGGATCGGTGGTAGTTGGTAATTATTATCAATACTATATTGTTGCACAAGATTCGGCAAGCCCAATTAACTTATTTTATAACCCGCTTGCAGGTACAAATCATACCAATGTTTATAATCAAATTTCGCCACCAACAACACCAGCATCTTTCTCAATTGTGACTGGTTTGCCTACAGCCATTTCTGTGGGAGTAGGACAGACATATACCAGTTTATCTGGTGCCGGAGGTTTGTTCAGTGCTATTAATGCCGGAGCACTTTCGGGAAATACTGTCGTTACAATTGTCTCAGATCTCACCGAAACTGCAGCTAATACTTTAACAAATTCAGGAATGGGTGGATACACATTAAAGATCGTATCTGATAATAATCCACATTTAATTTCGGGTTCTGTAACATCAGGATGGGGAATGGTTACTATAAATAGCGCAAATGGAGTAACCATTGATGGTGGTGTAAATAGGAATCTTACTTTTAGAAATTCATCGGGTGTTACACCAACTGCACTAACACCAGTGGTATGGTTTTATAACGGTAGTAACGATACGATTCGTAATTGTATTTTAGAAGCAAATAATTCATCATATGGATATGGAATTATGACCATTAGTAATGCTTCTGTAGCATCACCATGTTCGGGTATTGTTGTTTCAAATAACATTATCAGACCACCAAATAATGTAAATACAAATCCGTCACAAATTGGAATATACTTTGCTTCTGCGGCAGGAAATATATCCAATTCAACAATTGGCGGAATCACAAATAGCCCTAGAGGGAATCAAATATCAGATTACAATTATGCCGGTGTTTATGTTACCAATGCAGGGAATAATATTACATTAGGACATCCGACAGATACGGTAAATGGTAATGTTTTCTATCAAACTTATGCAAGAGGTAGTCACTACGATATTTTAGTGGGTTCAGGAAATAATCACATCATATCATCCAACAGAATTTTTAGCTCGCCTGGCATTTCTCACACAGGAGCGGTGTATTCAATATATGTGTTTAATAATCTTAACAACATCACATTAAATAATAACTCAATTGGCGGAACAGCTTCAAACAGAAGCGGAGCTGCTTTTGGAATGGCAGCTAGTTTTTATGGTGTGTTATTTAATGGTGGAAGTATTGGTTCATCAACAATTAACAACAATAGTATTAGCAATATTGCAATGTCGGGTGCAACAGCATTTACAGGCATTCAGATTGGTAATGGTAATGTGAATGTTAGCAATAATGTGATTGGTGGATTTTCTGTAACTGCTAATTCATACGATGTTGTTTCAATCTCTCAGGATTTTTATGGAATTAGACATGCTACCAGTTCTAATCTTACATTGACAAATAATATTATTTCGGATATTACGAATGCTGGAATTGGTGTAACAACTGCAATTAGTGTTGATGCTGGTGTAGCAAATATTACAGGAAATACAATTAGAAATATTACAACAAATCTTACTAATTATTCTCAAGCAGATTACGCTTGTAATGGAATCAGATTAGCAACATCAACATCGGGTAATAATGTTTCAGATAATACTATTTTTAATTTAACTAATTCAAGTAATACAGGTTCTACTTCAATTTGTGGTATAGCTGTCATTAATCCACTTACCACAAGTACAATTCAACGAAATCGTATTTATAATCTAATTGCTACTAGTACGAATGCCGCTGGAGTTAGCCCGATTATTTGGGGGATTTATATTTCATCAACGGGTAGTGCAACATATGCTAATAATCAAATTTCATTAACTCAAAGTACCGCAAATACACAACCACGAACAAGAGGTATTGAAATAGTTACAAGCGGTGGTACAAATAATTTTTATTACAATAGTATTTATCTTGGTGGTGTGGCAACAGGTGCAAATAATACACGTTCGTTTTTGAGAAACACATCAGGTTCGGCAGCTCTTGAGTTGAAGAATAATATTTTATTCAATGAACGCACAGGTGGAGGTAATACACATTTTGCATTATCATCATCAAGTACAACCAGTTTTTATGATGACAATAATCTATTTGTAACCCAAGCTGCTAATTTACCAATCGAATACCCTTTTGGCACAGGAATATCATTAGCCTCATGGAACACAGTTTCGGGAAGTCCATTATACAATATTGGAAATTCAGTAACACAAATTTCATCAGCTCAATTATTTCCTAATTTGATTAATGGAGATCTTTCTACAAATGCTTGTCGTGTATCTAATGCAGGTGTACCTGTATCAATTACCAACGATTTTACTAATCAGTCGAGAAGTGTTACAACTCCCGATATTGGTTCAGTAGAATTTACAACTCCATCAGGAATGCCAAGTATTTCGGTACAGCCAACAACACCAGCACCTGTTTGTGTTTCTGGTGGATCAGCTAATTTTACATTAACTGCAACGGCATACGGAATTTCATATCAGTGGTATGTAAATAATGGTTCGGGTTGGACTGTATTAACAAATGGTGGTGTATACTCAGGTGTAACTTCATCATTTATGTCGGTTTCGAATCCTACAATTACATACAATGGTTACCGATACAGATGTCAGGTTAACGGCATATGTACTCCGCCTGTTTATTCTGATTCGATAACACTTACTGTTTATCCTGTAACAGCTGTTAATACTCATCCATCAGCATCTACAATATGTGCAGGAAATAACACCTTGTTTGTTGTTGCTGCAGTGGGAGCAAATCTCACCTATCAATGGCAAGAAAATCAAGGAGCAGGATTTAATAATTTATCAAATGGCGGATCATATTCAACTGTTACAGATGATACGTTGATTATAACAAATACTGCTTTTGCCATTAACGGATACACATACAGATGTGTTGTTACAGGAACATGTGGTGCAGCCACTTCAAATCCTGCATCAATTACCGTTAATCAATTACCGATAGTAAATACGCAGGCATCTAATAGTTCAATATGTTTTGGCTCAAATTCTGGATTTTCAATAACAGCTTCTGGCACATCCATTTCCTATCAGTGGCAGGTAAATCAAGGTGCAGGATGGAATAGTGTATTGAATGGAGTAGTGTATTCAAATGCAACAACAAATTCATTAACGCTAACAGCACCTCCTGTATCTTTTAATAATTACAGATATCGTTGTGTTGTTTCTGGAACCTGTACACCTCCTGCAAATTCTGATTCGGTAACATTGGTTGTTAGTGCACCAACTGTAAAAGGTGCTGTATCGGGAGGGAGTAATATTTGCTCAGGTTCAACAAGTGGCTTACTTACTTTAAGCGGACAAACAGGTTCGGTAATTAGATGGGAAAGTTCAATTTCTCCTTATACTTCATGGACTACAATTTCCAATACTTTAACAACCTATACATCTGGAGTGCTTTCTCAGAACACAGCATTTAGAACTGTTGTTCAAAGTGGAATTTGTACTGCATTAAATTCAGATTCAACAATAGTAACTGTTACACCACTTGTAGTTAAAGGAGCTGTATCAGGTGGTACATCAATCTGCTCAGGTTCAACAAGCGGATTACTTACCTTAAGTGGACATACAGGAACTGTTGTAAGATGGGAAAGTGCAGTTGCTCCATATTCATCGTGGTCAACCATTTCGAATACTCTTACAACTTATACTTCGGGAGTGTTAACACAAAGTACTGCTTTTAGAGCAGTTGTGCAAAGCGGCTCTTGCGGTATTGCAAACTCCGATTCAACAATTGTAATTGTTAGTCCTACAACAGTTGCAGGAAGTGTAAGTGGAGGAACAACCATTTGCTCAGGTACAACTAGTGGAACATTAACACTAAGCGGACAAACAGGAAGTATCATCAGATGGGAAAGTTCGGTGTCGCCATTTACTACATGGACTACAATTGCGAATACTATTTCAACTTATACATCAGGTACATTAACTCAAACAACACAATTTAGAGCAGTTGTTCAAAGTGGTGCATGTTCAGCTGCAAATTCGGCTACAACAACTGTATCGGTTGATCCAGTATCAGTAGGAGGTAGCGTAACAGGTGGAACAACTATTTGTACAGGTTCAACAAGTGGTTTACTTACATTAAGTGGACATACAGGAACAATATTGAGATGGGAAAGTTCGGTATCACCTTTCACAACGTGGACAACCATTTCGAATACATCAGCAACTTATACTTCTGGTGTATTAACTCAAACAACACAATATAGAGCAGTTGTTCAAAGTGGTGTTTGTTCGTCAGCAAATTCGGCTACAACAACAGTAACGGTTAGTCCGGCAACTGTTGCAGGAAGTGTGAGCGGAGGTACAACAATTTGCACAGGTTCGACAAGTGGTTTGTTAACTTTAAGTGGCAATACAGGTTCAGTTGTAAGATGGGAAAGTTCAATATCACCATTCACAACATGGACAACCATTTCGAGTACATCAACAACATACACATCGGGTGCATTAACCCAGAATACACAATTTAGAGCAGTCGTTCAAAGTGGAGCATGTTCAGCGGCAAATTCATCAACAACAACTGTGTCGGTTGATCCTGCAACAGTTGCAGGCAGTGTGGGTGGAGGAACTACAATTTGTTCGGGTTCAACCAGTGGAACATTAACACTTAGCGGACAAACTGGAAGCATCGTAAGATGGGAAAGTTCGGTATCGCCATTTAGTTCATGGACAACTATTGCAAATACCATTTCAACATATACTTCAGGAACATTAACACAAACAACACAATTCAGAGCAGTTGTTCAAAGTGGAGCTTGTTCATCAGCAAATTCGGCTACAACGACTGTATCTGTTGATCCTGCAACCGTAGGAGGAAGTGTAACTGGAGGTGCAAATATTTGCACAGGTTCAACAAGTGGTTTACTAACATTAAGTGGCAATACAGGAACAGTTGTAAGATGGGAAAGTTCAATATCACCATTCACAACATGGACAACCATATCGAATACATCATCAACGTATACTTCGGGAGCACTAACTCAAACAACGCAATTCAGAGCAGTTGTTCAAAGTGGTGTTTGTTCAGCAGCAAATTCTGCTACTACTACAGTAACTGTTAGTCCGGCAACTGTAGCAGGAAGTGTTAGTGGCGGTTCATCAATTTGTTCGGGTTCAGCAAGTGGCTTACTTTCATTAAGTGGACAAACAGGTTCAGTAATCAGATGGGAGAGTTCAGTTTCTCCATATACTTCATGGTCTACAATTGCTAACACAATTGCAACATACACATCAGGTGTGTTAACGCAAAGCACAGCTTTCAGGGCAGTAGTTCAAAATGGAGTTTGTAATTTGTTAAATGCAGATTCAACAATTGTAATTGTAACC
>CANKGI010000041.1 GCA_947481365.1 Bacteroidota bacterium
ATTTAAAAAGTTGATACTACTAGACGTTTGAATCTAATAAATTCAATAACATTTCATCTTATCTAATTCTATTTAATAAACTTTTCAGCCAATATTTTTAGTAAAAAATTATAATCTTTTTCATTCTTAATGAATATTTCGAATTCATACCGCTTCTCTTTACCCTGAAGAATTATTTTATTAATCCCATCACTTCGAGTAGCAGACCCAACAGTAGTAGTAAGAGAAAAATTGTTTTTCCCTTCATAACCATCTTCTGAAAATTGAGTTGCAAAGTCTTTATATAATAATTTGTACTCATTAATCCCATCATTGATAAATATCTCATCATTGAAAGATATGTAACCTGCCTTTTTAAAATTGCTTTTTATGTTTGACACTTTAAAAATTCCTACGAATATTATAAATATGCAGGTTATACATAAAATTATAGGGAAGGGGTCTTTTAGTAAATCTAAAAACAATATAAACGGAATTATTAATCCAACTGCTATCAGATAATAGCCTTTTTTTAATCCAATTTTATCATAACTAACTATCGTAAATTTCATTTTTTCTTATACGATTGTATTATTTGTCCGTTGACGCGCATCTGTGATGCGTGTATGAATTTTAATTACCTTCCACCCAACTCCTGAAACTTTTGCATGCAGGCATTCGCTTCTTCCATTCGGTTTAATTTTCGGTAAACATCAGACAATGCATAATAAGCCGAGCTCATTTTCGGATTAATAGAAAGGGCGTCTGTAAATGCTTCTTCGGCTTTGTTGTAGTTTCCGGTATTTAAATAGGCTACACCTAAATTGTAATAAATCTCGGGAGCTTGTCCGTTATTTTTTATGGCAGTTTCCAAATATGGAATGGCTGCTGCGTAATTATTTCGGCTCATTTCGCAAACCGATGCGTAATAATATGCCTCGGTAAGATTACGCTTAAAAGTGGTTGCCTTATTAAAATAAACCAATGCTTTATCGTATTCTTTTTTGTTGAGATGAATCAACCCTTTGTTGCTCCATGCCGAAAAATTTTCGGGATAAATTTGTATGGCCTTGTCGATATATTTTTCAGCAGTATCCAACGAGCCTTTATTTAAATAAGCTTGTCCAAGCATTCTGTTTGCTTCTTCATCCATCGGACTATATGTTACAGCCTGAGTAAAAAAGTAAATAGCCGAATCGGCTTTATGTGCATCGTTATATTTATAACCTAGTGGCATAAAATTATTTTCTCTTTTTACCACAACAGCAAGCGGAACATCATCGGCCATCACTTTAAAAACTGTTCCCGGAGGAGGGAATGAGCCATTAAGCAATTCGTTTTTCGAATAAGTTCTCGAAGTAAGAATCATGTAATCCCATAGTTGTTTTTGTTCTTCATACTCACGCACCCACATAAATTCCAAATTAGGATTTATTTTATTTGCATAATAAGAAGCTGTTAAGGGTTCGTTGTTTATGGCTACAATTAATTTTTTATTGGGTTCTTGCTTGGCAATCCACTCACCGGCTGCACGACATGAGTTCGAATAGTAATCGGTTTCGTAACTTCCGTATGCACCATTTATTCCACCAACAAGCTCGTTAAAATAAACATATTCGTTAGGATGATTTTTGATGATCCAATAGGTTGGTTTAGCAAAAAGAACAAGCAGTATTGCAATTGAAATATAACTGAGAATTTTATTTTTTTGAGCGATTAAAAACTCAAACGAAATAGCTGCAAGAGTAATCCACGATGGTAAAATAAAAAGATAATGGCGCCATCCGTTGTAGTGATTGATGTGAGAATATTCGGCATATGCTATTGGAAACACAATCATAAAAATGAGCACCAAAATAATTCCGATGTTCATTTTTTCTTTCATCCATTTAAAAAACACAAATGGAATAATCAAACTAACTAAAAGATAAAGTGGATTTCCGATTGATAAAAATTTGATAACATAATACCATGGAGTTTGTGTAAGCATATACAAACGCTTGCCTTCAAACAGCTCAACATTGTTTGTGTAAAATGAATTGTCGGATGCTTTTTTAAATGCGAGGTAAGGATTTTTAAATGGATTATGCAGGGCATATGGCCAAAGTAATATTCCGAAAATATATCCGAGGATGGCAACGATGAGAAATATTTTTAAATACGGTAAAAGGAATTTTGCGGCTTTAACTGTTTTGTCTTTGTTTAACGTGAGCCAGTTTATGCCAAGAAATAAACCAAAATAGGCAATAATTAATAAAGCTCCCACGCGTGAGCCAATACCTATTCCTATGGCAATAGCAAGCCATACCAAATGCGAAAATTTTGGTTTAGGAAGTTCTTTAAGCACTTTAATTAAAAAGTATAACGACATGGCAAAGCCACTGGCAAATGGAATATCGGTAGGGTTGTTCATGGAGTTTCCTAACCAACCCGGATTGAAAAATGTAAATAGAATGGCAATTATTCCTGCACGCCATCCGGCAATTTCTTTTGCCGATAAACCGATAAATATTAAACCCAGCAAACCATATAATGCAATAACTGCATGTCGTGTTTCGAAAGGAGAAAGTTCAAATGTGTTGTAAATAATTGCAGCAACTACATTGCATTGCTCGCCATAAAAACGATAAGCTTGTCGGATAACTTCGCCACCATTTTTTGGTTCGGCCATTGCTGCCGAATCGTTGCCAAATGTGGTGAGCCAGTTGTACGAAAGTTGTGAGTAATCGTTGTGTTGCTTTTCATCCCAGGTCATTCCAAAATCTCTGCTTAAATAAGGCATGAGGAAAGTGGCGAGAATAATTAATCCGAAAAACACCAATCGGTAAAGAGGATGATTGGATTGTGTTAACGAAATTTTTTGAGGAAGTTTTATTTCATGCAACGAAGCATTAACGAAATAACGCCATCTTAATTTGAAAGCAACAAATGGCATCAATAAAATATCACTAAAACCTTTTTCAGCAATTTTTTTGTCGTTGTTGATGGCGAATTCATTTAGTGAAACTCCATTGCACGAAGCAAGGTGTAAAATATCTAAATGATTTTCGGAAGCGTAAAGTGATGTCTCAAATAAATCAATTGCACTATTTGTTTTTGCAACGATGATACCCGAAGTGTGATCACATAAATCAATAGGTGTAAAAAAACGAACGGCCGAATTGTATAATTTTTTTATCCATTTTGCTGAGCCCTGTTCTTTATTTACAGACGACTTTAAACCGTATGAACCAACAGCTAATTGATTTTCATTTATGTTCTTTTTGTTTGACGAAACCCACGAAATAATATTTCCGATATTAATGATAGAAGGGTCTTCGATAAAAATACTTGCTAAACCACATGCGTGTTTTAAAGCCGATGCGTAGGCATTTGCAAGCGTTGTTTTTTTGTCGGAAGCAATTAATTTTATTTTGGTTTTAGCAACAAGTTCGATAAAATTTTTATCGGCTTCGATTTTTGATTTTGTATTGTCGGTTGATGCATTATCAAACACAATACATTCTAAATCGCTTTTTGATTTATTGATAATTGAAAATAAATTCTCATAAACTGAAAATGATTTTTCAATATTTCGAACGGCAACTATGATTGAAATTCTAGATTCGTTCAGCGGTAATTTTTCCATCGGTTATATTTTTTCGAATACAAAAAGATTGTTCAGTCCAAGCTGAAAATTTTCTTTATGCAAGAGTTTAAAATCAGATGCTTCAAATATGTTGAGGGTATCTTTAGGTTTAAATCCGTAATGCTCGTGAACAGCCATTCCGTCAATAATTTTAAGTGATGTTAATACATCCAAAATCATATCAACCTGCGGAGATGGAACGGTAATTATTACTCGACCACCTTTGTTTAAAAACATGAAACAATCTTTTGCCAATTGTTTTTGTTTATCGGTAGGAATATGCTCAAGAACAGCAAGCATGGTAATCACATCAAATTTTTCGGGCGGACAAACATCAGGAAAGAAACCGGGAATTAATGTGTAGTTTTTTTCATTGATAACTTTTGAAAGAGAAGGATCTATTCCAACACCTTTTTCCATCAGCCCTTGAAATTGCTCAAACATCACTCCGTCATGACTGCCAATATCAAGTACAACATCACCCGATTTAACAAATTGCTTTGCTTTTGAAATCCTTACATTCTGTAAATAAACATCCAGTTTCTTCATGTTTCTATTTTTTATTTACGCCTAACACACTTAAGAAAAAACTCGAAAGAACTATTTGTAATCCGATGATGATACAAACCACCGAAGGAATGACCAAACGAAGTATGGAAGAATATTCAAGGTGTCCGAAATCAACCTGATCCCAAAGATATAAAGAGTAAACAGAGCCGGCAAAACCAATAAACGTTACAAGAATTCCAACAACTAAACCCGATTCGAGGTTTACATATTTATACATTTTTTGCAGCGATTTATTTTCGGGCAAAAAGCCAACTTGGATAGCATAAGTTCGTGTAAAAATTGCAAAATTGATTGCCTGAAAACCGCTGATAATTAATGCTGCGGCATACAATAATGTATTGGTGTCGAAGTAAATATTAAATAATTGAACAGGACCTTTGATGATAGAAATGGTCATGATTAAACCTACAAGCATCATGAATATTCCGGGAATTAAAAAAAGCCATTTCGGACTATAAACCAATAAGAAACGTAAGTGTCTCCATCCGTCTCTCCATGTACGTAAATGTGGCGGTCGCGAACGGCCATCGGGTGAAAGTGTGGTTGGTACTTCGGTAATATTTAATTTAAATATGGTTGCTTTCACCACCATTTCGCTGGCAAACTCCATTCCTGTGGTTTGAAGATTTAGTAATGAAACAATATCCTGTCTAAAGCCTCTGAGTCCGCAATGGAAATCTCCGGCTGTGCTGTTAAAAAATAAACGACCGATAAAAGATAAAACAGGGTTTCCAAGATAGCGATGTAAAAAAGGCATTGCACCTTTTGCCACGCCACCTTTAAAACGATTTCCCATTACGAGGTCATATCCTTCGCGTAATTTTTCTACAAAAAAATTGAGTTTGCTGAAATCATAGCTGTCATCCGAATCGCCCATGATTACATATTTACCATATGAAGCTTCTATTGCACCCATCAAAGCACTGCCATAACCTTTTCTTGGGATATCGATTACGCGCGCACCGCAGGTGCGCGCTATTTCTTGCGAGCCATCAGTGCTGCCGTTGTCGCCTATTACAACTTCACCTTTAATATTGTTTTCTTTGATATAGTGCATTGCTTTATCTATACAAAGTTTCAGTGTTTCTGCCTCATTTAAACAGGGCATCACGATACTTAATTCAATATTTCCAGGATTCTCAGTATTCATATCAATCATTGATTGAATGCGAAAATATAAAAATTATCATACCATGTTGTTTTTTTGATTACCTCCAAATCATTTTTTTACTGCCTCCAAAATGATTTATTCAAGAATTAATAGCAAAATCGTATAGTAAATAGTAAACATTCTCTTACTTTTGCGCCTCAAAATAAGCAAAACATATGAGCGGTAAATTAACATTCACGATGATTAAGCCTGATGCTGTAGCAAACGGACATACAGGTAAAATAATTGATCACATTATCCAAAAAGGATTCAAAATAGTAGCTATGAAATACACAAAACTGTCTGAAGAAAAAGCAGGAGAGTTTTATGCAATTCACCGCGATCGTCCATTTTTTAAAGACCTTGTTGACTTTATGACTTCGGGAACAATCGTTGCGGCTATTCTTGAAAAAGATAACGCAGTAGCTGATTTTAGAGATGTAATAGGAGCAACCGACCCACAAAAAGCAGCACCTGGAACAATCAGAAATTTATATGCAAAATCAATTGATGCCAATGCGATGCATGGTTCGGATAGTGATGAAAATGCTTTAATTGAAGCAGGGTTTTTCTTCAACGCTTTCGAAAGATTTTAATGAATTAAAGGTATAAAAAATCCCGCTCTGAATTTTCAGAGCGGGATTTTTTTTGTTATTGTGTTAATTTATTTAACAGAATCCATATGGCAAATTAAATCAACTACTTTATTTGAATAACCCCACTCGTTATCATACCACGAAACAATTTTTACAAAATGATCGTTCAATGAAATTCCGGCTTTAGCATCAAAAATTGAAGTACGTGAATCGCCAAGGAAATCGTTTGAAACAACTTCGTCTTCGGTATAACCAAGGATTCCTTTGAATTCATTTTCAGAAGCTTTTTTCATTACTGCTTTGATTTCATCGTATGAAGCACCTTTTTCTAAGCGGCAAGTTAAATCAACTACAGATACATTAGGAGTTGGAACCCTGAAACTCATTCCTGTTAATTTACCTTTCAATTCAGGAATTACCAAGCCAACAGCTTTTGCTGCTCCGGTTGATGAAGGAATAATATTTTGATATGCTCCACGTCCACCTCTCCAGTCTTTTGCAGATGGACCATCAACCGTTTTTTGAGTTGCGGTAACAGCATGAACGGTAGTCATCAAGCCTTCAAGGATTCCGAAATTATCATTTAATACTTTGGCAACAGGTGCAAGGCAATTTGTTGTACATGAAGCATTTGAAACAATATTCATATCGGCTGAATATTTTAAATGATTAACACCCATAACAAAAGTTGGGGTATCATCTTTAGCTGGAGCACTCATCACCACGCGTTTTGCACCAGCTTTGATGTGACCTTCTGCTTTTGATTTTTCTAAGAATAATCCGGTTGATTCAACAACATATTCGGCACCAACTTCATTCCATTTTAAATTGGCAGGGTCTTTTTCTGCAGTTACTCGGATTTTTTTGCCGTTAACCACCAGCATTCCATTTTCAACTGAAACAGTTCCGTTAAAACGGCCATGTGTTGAATCGTATTTAAGCATGTAAGCCATATAGTCAACTTCGATAAGGTCGTTGATACCTACAACTTCTACTTTAGGGTTATTGATGGCAGCCCTGAAAACCAAGCGGCCGATACGGCCAAATCCATTGATTCCTACTTTCATTGTATTTTTTTAATTAGTGATTGAATTTCAAATTATGAGGGCGCAAATTTACTTCATCAAAAATTTTATACAAATCTTTTGTAATTTAAAAATCACGGTTACTTTTGCAGTCCCAAAAATATACGGCCCGTTCGTATATCGGTTAGTACAAGCGGTTTTCATCCGCTAAAGAGGGGTTCGACTCCCCTACGGGCTACGTAGCTAACAAGATAAAGCCCTGAATTGTAATGGTTCAGGGCTTTTTTATTTGTGTATTTCTTCACTTATTTTAACTTATTACTTTTACATTCTATCGCGCTATTTTAAGAAATCAAATAGTTTTCGGTGTTGATTAGTAATGATTAAAGCCAATTTTAGGTCCATTCAGACATTATTTTTAATCTCAAAATTATCCGAGTTGCGTTTTTATATAGTGGACACCTTGTTTTAAAACGTAGAGTTAAAATTATCAATTAATGATTAAAAATTATAAACCAAAAACGTTTTATTTTAAAAATTAAACCTACCAAACGTTAGTATTGTTGATTTTGTATTCGGCTTTCCAGTTAGTTAAACATTTGTAAATTTAGGTCAAAAATTTACTAAATAAATTCACACACATATTAATTGAGTACAATTTATCCTTGAGCAAAATTATAGCTCAAAATGAAAAAACATCCTTATCAAGTTTTACTTTTAAAGTATGCATTTACTTTAATAGCATTAATGATTGTTTACTTCAATGTAAACGCTCAATCTTCTTCATCTTCTGGATGGACAGTATTAAAAGATACGTCTAACATTACCGTATCTTTCAAATATGTGACATGCGGAACAGATAATAAAGTTCTGTTGAAGTTCGAAAATAACGATTCAACAAATTCCGCTTCTTTTAGCTGGCAACTTTATTTTGACGGTACCAACGTAAGCGAGACCTTAAGTTCTTCAGAATTAAAATTTGGAGATTGTACTGGAGCTAATTCATACCTATCAAGGAAAGTTCCATCTGGATTTCCTTATGGAGACGCTACACCTCCTTTATTTTTAATTACATTTTAAACGTCTTAAGTAATTCATATGAAAAATAATTTACAAAAAGCATCTTGCTATAATTTGGTACAAATGCTAAAAAATAGTGTCATAATTTTATTAATGCTTCTTGCATTAAGTTTTAATTCAAATTCTCAGACCGTAGTGTCAGTTACTCCTTCCAGTACAACTGGTGTTGGTAACTGTTATCCATTTGGTGGAACTACATATTACGGAGCAATGATGGGATTTATTTATCGCAACGTTCCAGCCTTTTCGGTAAATGTTGGCGATAAAATTAGATTTGATATGGGTGCCGTAAACCCCACTGCAGTTAAAAGAAATATTTATTTCTCGGCAGCTAATATTAATCCAGCAGCTTATAGTGGAACAACACAAAATGTTACAGCAACAGGTTGGGTACAAATGGTTCCTGAAACACAAACTCCTTTAAATCCAAATGGGAATACCATTCAAGGAGATTATGAACTTACATATACAGCTACATCGAGCTTTACATTTGGTGGAGGTGGATTTATTATTGCATTTGGAGGAACACCTCCGGGAACATATTCAGATGCAAATTGTGCTCAAGTAGATGTGATAACTAATTCTTCAGACGCTTCAGGAATGTTTTATAAAAGATTTTATAGCACGTCCTTTTTATATTCAGGTGTATTAGATGCCTCAGGAGATAACAGCTCATTAATAGGATTTAAAATTGATGCCACTTCTGGTGCTGCTCTTAATTTTGATGGAGTAAATGATCAAGCAGTTATCACCAATCCATACTATCAGTTTAGTAAAGAAATAACCGTTGAGTGGTGGGTTAATCCTGCTTCCTTTGAAACTTTGGGTTCAGGAATTGGTCAGGCAACATCAGGAGTTGATGTGATGAGTTCAAACGTATGGCTCATGCACTTTAACGGAACGGGAACTTCGATGAACTTTTATGTGAATGATGGCGGTAACTGGAGAACACATAGTTCTGTAAATATTCCTTTGGGTTGGCACCATGTTGTTGGAGTTGCTGATGCAAACTCAACACGTTTATATATTGACGGTGTGTTGCAGAGTTCAGGTGCTGGTATCTCGGGAACGATTTTGAATAATTCTTCATCTCAGGTTCACTTTGGTAAAGATGTTCGTTACAATACTGGTCGTTTTATGAATGGTTCTATTGATGAGGTGAGGATTTGGAGCAGAGCTTTATGTGTAGGTGAGATTCAAAATAATATGAATTGCGAAATTCCCACAACTGGAACAGGTTTAGTAGGAAATTATCATTTTAATCAAGGAGTAGCTTCACTTACAAATTCTAGTGTGACTACATTAAATGATGCAAGCGGTAATAGCAGAAATGCTTCACTTAGCGGATTTGCTTTGACAGGTTCAACTTCCAACTGGATTTCACCAGGAGGGGTATCCAGTGGAACATCATGTTCAGCATTTGTTGCACCTTCAATTACCGCTTCAAGCAACAGTGCAGTAACCGTTGGAGGCTCACTTAACCTTACGGCAACTTCTGGTTTTGCTAGCTACACATGGACAGGTCCAAATGGATTTACATCAACTTCTCAAAATCCAACAATTACTAATGTAACAACAGCAGCAGCGGGTTCTTATTCTGTAACAGGAACAAACTCATTAGGATGTTCAAATACGTCTTCTACAAGTGTAACAGTAAATAATCCTGCAACTGCATTGAGTTTTGAAGGAACTTCAGATTATGTAGATCTTGGAACTCCATTGGCAGCTAATGCTTCTTATACAAAAGAAGGTTGGATATACAGTACTGATGCAAATTCTTTGAATAATCTTTTTTCTACTTTCCAAGATCCTATTTATATACCTAGCGGCAAAATAAATGTTGGACAAGGTGGTAGCTATAGTGTAATAGCAGATCCTGATGCATTTCCAATGAACGTTTGGACACACGTTGCCATTACTTATAACCAGCCAACAAGTACACTTAAATTATATGTTAATGGTATTTTAAAAGCAAGCACTACTAGTGCACCTGCTTTTGTAGGAGGTCAGACGTTTTTAGGTCAACATCCACTTGGTGGTGGACAATCATCTGTGAGAATGGATGAAGTAAGATTATGGAGCAGAGCTTTATCGCAATGCGAAATCTTGAATAACATGAATTGTGAACTCAATCCAACAGGACAAACAGGATTAGCAAGATTATTCCATTTTAATCAAGGTGGAATTGGAATTTCTAATTCAACTGTTAATACTCTAACTGATGCAACAGGTAATGGAAACGGAACGTTAGTTAATTTTGCTTTAACAGGTTCAACTTCAAACTGGATAGCTGGAAACGTGAGTTCAACAGCTTGTTCTGCATTTGTTGCACCAACAATCTCGGCATCAAGCAATACACCAGTTACTTCAGGAGGTTCTCTTAATTTAACTGCTTTGAATGGATTTACTTCATATTCTTGGACAGGTCCAAATGGATTTACATCAACTTCTCAAAATCCAACAATTACTAATATAGCAACTGCAGCAGCGGGCACTTATACTGTAACAGGGTCAAATTCGAATGGATGTAGTGCAACTTCAACAACAACTGTTTCGGTGCTACTTGATACTGATGGTGACGGAATTGCTGACATCAATGACTTAGATGCCGATAATGATGGTATTCTTAATACTGCAGAGTGTAACACATCCAATTTCTATTGGTCAAATCCTCCATCAGTTAGTGGAAATAATGCAACAGGAACTATTCATGGAATTGCATACACTTATACCTCATCTCAGCCGGTATCTACAACAACATATATGTATGGAAACAATGTTTTCCCTGCGTCATATAATGTTCCAAACTCGAATCCTACTATTCAGAACATATACGCTGATAATAATACGATAACCTTTGCAAGCCCAATGACAAATCCTGTTTTGGTTTTTGCATCAATTGGTCAATCTGGATTATCAGTACCAATCCAATTTAGTGCTCCAATTCAGTTAGTATGGTCGCAAAATGTGGTACAGAACTCAACTACACAAATCACCGGAACTGAAGGATATGCTATTGTTAGATTAATGGGAACATTTACAAGCATTAGCTTCAATTATCTTACAGCAGAAAACTGGTGTAATTTCGCTTTTGGAGCCGATTTTCAATCATGTGGAGATGCTGATAATGATGGTACACCGAATTACTTAGATACAGATAGTGACAACGATGGTTGTCCTGATGCTATTGAAGGTAGTCTTCATTTAGCTTTAAGTCAAACACAAAGTGGAATGCTTACAGGTAGTATTAGTAATACAGGTATACCAACACTTGCCGGAACCGGTCAGGGAATTGGAACCAGTGAAAATTATGCTTCAAATTGTTTCTGCCAACCATTTATGGATAAAATAGCACCTAGTGCTGTTGCTAAGAATCTTTCGGTTAATCTTAATGCAAGCGGAATAGCTACAATTACAGCTTCACAAATAAATAATGGAAGTTCTGATAATTGTTCGATAACTTCTATGACAGTTTCACCTTCTTCATTCAATTGCGCAAATGTTGGTGCTAATACGGTAACCTTAACAGTAACTGATAGCAATAGCAATACTTCAACAGCAACAGCAATAGTAACTGTTGCAGATAACATTGCACCAACTATAACCTGTGCTACTAATGTAAATGCAAATTCGTCAACTACATCATGTGATGCTTCAGTTACTGTTCCATCTCCAACAGCATCTGATAATTGCAACACTTTTGTCATACCAACTGCACCATTTAGTGCAAGCAGTTCAAATTTGATGTTATGGATAGACCCAACTAAATTTAATAATTCGGTGATAAGTGATGCCAGTGGTTATTCAAGAGCTCTTACTACAAATGCTACTTATGAAGCTGCTGGATTTAATAATCTTCCATCAGTTAGATATAATAATAACCAAACTGCAACTAACACAGCATTCCCAATAACAAATAATACCTATGTTTATACAACTGTACAAATTATAGGAGCAACCAATAGTTGGGCATCTATATTCTATCATGCTAACAGAGATAATGGATTGACGATAGAGCAGAACGGTGTTACAGGTAGCAACATTTACCATTGGCAAACTGGAAATGATAATTCAAATGTTAATCAAACTGTCACTTTTGGTACATCATATATCATGGCTGCTAAAATTGAAAATGGTAACGCTCGCTCTTTTACACTTTATCAAAAAGATGCAAACGGAAATTTACAATCATTAGGAACTATAACCAACAGTAGTTATACCGTAGGTTTATACAATGGTCAGTTGTATATAGGTAGAAGTGATGTGCCATCAGAATATACAAATATGAGAATGGGAGAATTTGTTTATTTCCAGAATGCATTGCCTTCAGGTGTAACAGAATCTTCAATTGTAAATTACTTATTTAATAAATGGTTAACAACACCTCCTTCAGTAAGTTTAACAAATAGCTTTAATCATACTGCTAATGCTTCAGGTACATATCCAATAGGAAATACAACAGTAACTTGGACTGCAACTGATGCATCAGGAAATAGTTCAACATGTAATCAAACAGTAACTGTTACCGATAATGTTGCGCCATCTGTTGTTACCAAAGCAGCATCAGTTTATCTAGATGCAAATGGCTCGGCAAGCATTACTGCTTCGCAAGTTAATAATGGTAGTACGGATAATTGTGGAGTTGCTTCAGTTAGCGTTTCTCCAACTACATTCAACTGTAGCAATACTACATCTACATCATCATGCAGTACTTATGGCTTAACATTTAATGGTTCTAATTATGTAACAGGTTCCGATATTAACTTCCCTTCAGGAAACTCTCCTAGAACAATTGAAGGTTGGGTGAAATTTACATCCACTTCTTATGGTCCTATTTTGGGCTATGGTAATGATGCCAATACAGGTCAAGCATTCGGACTAGGAGTTCATGGTGGAATAGGTAAAGCATATTTCTACAGCCAAAACACAGATGTTGCAGGAAACACCCTTATTAACAATGGAGCTTGGCATCATATTGCAGTTACGTATGATGGCACAACAATAAAGATGTATGTTGATGGTAATTTAGATGTTTCTCAAGTGGTATCATTAAATACTATAAGAACAGGTAGTTTCTACATTGCGCATACTCAAAATCATTCGTCATATAATTTAACTGGTTCAACAGATGAAACTAGACTTTGGAGTTTTGCAAAAACTCAGGCACAAATTCAAGCATCAATGAATTCATGTCTTTCAGGTTCAGAATCAGGACTAATAGCATATTTCCCTTTCAACGAAGGTAGCGGAACAGCAACTGCTGATAAGCAATCTTCACACTCTCATAACGGAACACTTTACAATAATCCTTCATGGATATCAGGTGCGACAGGTCTTTCCTCTTCTAGTGCTGGAACTACAGCAACTTTAACAGTAACCGATATTCACGGCAATAGCTCAACAGGAACAGCAACAGTAATGGTAATTGATACGATTAAGCCGGTTGTTGTTGCAAAAGCTGACACTGTAACACTTCAATCAAATGGATCTGTTTCGATAACAGCAAATGATTTGGTTTCATCATCATCAGATAATTGTTCAGTTAGTTCAATTACTGCAAGTCAAACAACATTTACCAATTCGAATGTAGGAGACAACACAGTAACAGTAACAGCAACTGATGCATCAGGAAACACAAGTTCAGTAACAACAAATGTATATGTAATAGAACCTGCACCACATGCAATATGTAAAGCAAAAACAATTTATTTAAATGCGAGTGGCAGTGCAAGTATTGTTGCAAGTGACATTGACAATGGAAGTTATAGTTTGGTTGGATTAAGCAACAAAGCAGTAAGCAAATCAACTTTCGATTGTTCAAATGTTGGAACCAATAATGTATGGTTAATTGTAACAAGTAATTTTGGCAAGAAAGATTCTTGTCAGGCAACAGTTACAGTTGAAGATAACATCGCACCGACAGCTACAGCAAAAAATGTAACAATACAATTAAATGCAAGTGGAGCAGCAACAGTAAGTGCAACACAAGTTGATAACGGAAGTTCAGACAATTGCTCGATAGCAAGTATGAGCTTAAGTAAAACAAGTTTTGATTGTTCAAACGTTGGAGCAAACTCAGATACCCTAACAGTAACTGACGTAAACGGAAATGTATCAACAGCAGTAGCAACAGTTACAGTTGAAGATAACATCGCACCGACAGCTACAGCAAAAAATGTAACGATACAATTAAATGCAAGTGGAGCAGCAACAGTAAGCGCAACACAATTTGATAATGGAAGTTCAGACAATTGCTCGATAGCAAGTATGAGCTTAAGCAAAACAAGTTATGATTGTTCAAACGTTGGAGCAAACTCAGATACCTTAACAGTAACTGACGTAAACGGAAATGTATCAACAGCAGTAGCAACAGTAACAGTTGAAGATAACATCGCACCGACAGCCACAGCAAAAAATGTAACAATACAATTAAATGCAAGTGGAGCAGCAACAGTAAGTGCAACACAAGTTGATAACGGAAGTTCAGACAATTGCTCGATAGCAAGTATGAGCTTAAGCAAAACAAGTTTTGATTGTTCAAACGTTGGAGAAAATTCTGATACTTTAACAGTAACAGATGTAAACGGAAACGTATCAAAAGCAGTTGTAACAGTTAGTGTTCAAGATACAATTGCACCGGCAGCACTTGCAAAAAATGTAACCATTCAGTTGGACGCAAGTGGCGCAGCTTCAATAACTGCATCACAAGTTGATAACGGAAGTTCAGATAATTGTTCAGTAGCTACATTGAGTGTTTCACCAAATACTTTCGATTGTTCAAATGTAAATGTGTCTTCATCTGCAACTCAAACAATCGTAACAAATAATACATGGATGGAAAGTACATCATCTACGCCAAGTAATATTTGCTCTTCTTTCTGGAATGGTGTATCATCATTGCCATCATCTACTACATACACAAAAGTTCCAGTTATCAATTCATACTCTGTAAATGTAATTCCTGGAACGCAAGGATTATTCGCTCTTAATGATGTTCGTTTTTACAAAAAGACTTTCAATTTGTCGAGCATTTCTGGAATAAAAGCCACACTACTAGCTTCGGTTGATAATGCAGTTCAGATTTACATTAATGGTGTAGCTGTAGCATTGGAAGGAAGTTTAGATGGTGCAAACTTTGCTGATGCAAATTATAGTAGAGTTGTTTTAAATTCTACAGGAAGTAATGTTAATGGAGGAGTTGGATATCAATCGTACGATAACATTACTACTTCAAACGCATCAAGTTTATTTGTAGTAGGAACAAACGAAATTGTTTTAGCAGTTTCAAACTGTGGAGGTGGTGATCGTGGAGCAGTTTCATTCAAAGCAATTATTGAAACAAGTGCTTCAACATCAAATCCAGTTACCTTAACAGTAACAGATGTAAACGGAAACGTTTCAACAGCAACAGCAACGGTAACTGTTCAGGATAACATCAAACCAACAGTTGTAACACAGCCTGTAACTGTTCAATTGAACGCAAGTGGAGCAGCTTCAATCACTCCATCTCAAATCAATAATGGATCAACTGATAATTGTTCAATTGCATCATACAGTTTGGATAAAACAAGTTTCACTTGTGCAAATGTTGGTAGCAATACAGTAACCTTAACAGTAACAGATGTAAATGGAAATGTTTCTTCAGCAACTGCAACAGTTACAGTTGAAGACAAAATTGCACCGACAGCTACAGCAAAAAATGTAACGATACAATTAAATGCAAGTGGAGCAGCAACAGTAAGTGCATCACAAGTTGATAATGGAAGTTCAGACAATTGCTCAATAGCAAATATGAGCTTAAGTAAAACAAGTTTTGATTGTTCAAACGTTGGAGCAAACACTGATACTTTAACAGTAACAGATGCAAACGGAAATGTAAGTAAAACTGTAGCAACAGTTACAGTACAAGATAACATTGCACCGACAGCTACAGCAAAAAATGTAACGATACAATTAAATGCAAGTGGAGCAGCAACAGTAAGTGCATCACAAGTTGATAATGGAAGTTCTGATAATTGTTCAGTTTCATCATTGAGCTTAAGCAAAACAAGTTATGATTGTTCAAACGTTGGAGCAAATACAGATACTTTAACAGTAACAGATGTTAACGGAAATGTATCAACAGCAGTATCAACAGTTACAGTTGAAGATAACATCGCACCGACAGCAATTGCTAAAAATGTAGATATTTATTTGGATGCAAACGGAGCAGCTTCAACAACTGTAGCAGCCGTTAATAATGGTTCGTATGATAATTGTTCAGTAG
>CANKGI010000042.1 GCA_947481365.1 Bacteroidota bacterium
AATTTTTCAAATATTGTTTTGTCAAAAAGTAGAGCAGCATATTCACCTTTTTGTTTTCCGTCATCTCTGCCCACTCCAAAACTTTCATAATTTATTAAACCCGAGTTTAAATCATTTAGTTGATTGACTAATACTTCCTGTGTGCCAATAATTGCTGGATGATGAGCGATAATTAGTTTGATTAAATTTTCCTTTCTGTTACTCCATTTGTTTATACCATCACCAACGTTATCGTAACGAATATTATAACTCATCACTATAAAATGCTCTTGAGCGAATGCAAAAACAGTATAGAAGCACAGTAAAATTAATAATGATTTAGATTTCATGTTCATATTATGTTTCAATATTAAACACTTATCAACGGTTTGCCAATAACAGAAGTTGTAAAAATCATCCCTTCTTCTCATTTTCGTTTCGATGGCAAAGAAAGCTACCAAAAGTAATTTCCGTAAATACGTATACATCACTTTAGGGATTTTATTGGTCCTGATTGTAGCTGCAGGATTGAAAATTTACGAAGATGTGTTAAGCCCGAATGTTAATGTGATATCTGGTGAAACTGCTGTTTTGTATGTTCATACCGGACAAAATTTTGAAATGCTGACAAAAGATATTGATGGCAAAAAAGTGTTGAGAGATGTTGATGCATTAAAAAGATTAGTAAAGATTTTAGGATACGAAAGCAAAATAAAACCAGGTAGGTATAAACTTACTTCCGAAATGGGAAATTTACAAATCATCAAATTACTCATTTCTGGAAAGCAAGACCCAATTGATATTGTTTTTAAATATGCTGACACCAAAGAAGATTTAGCTTCGTTTTGGGGAAAACAATTAGAAGCCGATAGTTTAGAGATATTGAAAATGCTGAACGACTCATCGTTTGCAGCGAAATACGATTTGACAACTGATAACATTGCCACAGTTTTCATTCCCAATAAATACAATTTTTACTGGAACACTACTGCATTTAAATTACTCGACCGTATGCTTGATGAGTATGATCATTTTTGGGATTCGGTAAGAGTGCAAAAAGCAAATCAACTTAATTTAACAAAACCTCAAGTAAGTATTTTGGCATCCATTGTTCAGAAGGAAACACATAATTATACTGAAATGCCCATTATTGCCGGAGTGTATTACAATCGTTTCGAAAAAGGAATGTTATTTCAGGCCGATCCAACAATTATTTTTGCATTGAAAGACAAAACCATCAAACGTGTTTACGGTAAAATGCTTGATGTTGAATCGCCATACAATACATATAAATTCAAAGGTTTGCCTCCCGGACCTATTTGTATTCCCACAGTTCAAGCTATTGATGCGGTACTTAATTTGCAACATCATCATTATATTTATTTCTGTGCCAAAGCCGATTTTTCGGGTTATCATTCATTTGCCGAAACATTTGCACAACATCAAATCAATGCTCAAAAATTTCAACATGAGTTGAATAAACGAGGAGTGAGGTAATTAATATTTTCGATTTAGGATTTACGATTTAAAAGTTAAATAAATTGACAAAAGCCATTTCAAAAGAGTTACTAAAAAATAAGGAATTTAAATTTTTTATTTTAACTCGGTCATCGCTCACTATTGCGTTACAAATACAGGCAGTTATTGTTGGGTGGGAGATTTTTAAAATTACACACGACCCTCTTTCTTTAGGTTTAATAGGACTTGCAGAAGCAATTCCTGCCATATCAATTGCATTGTATGCCGGTCATGTTGCCGATGTTTCGAGTAAACGAAATATAATGAAGTGGAGCATAGCAGCAATGATTTTTTGTTCGTTTGGTTTAATGCTTGCTACTAGCGATGAAATGCATTTTTCATTTCCCGATCATATTATTTTAACTACAATTTATGTGCTCATTTTTTTGAGTGGTTTAGCACGTGGATTTTATGCACCAACAGGTTTTTCTTTCTTATCACAATTGGTCGAAAGAAGTATGCTAACCAAAGCTTCAACATGGAATAGCTCGGCTTGGCAAATAGCTGCCATTATTGGTCCTGCGGCAGGTGGTTTATTATACGCTGCAATAGGAATAACCAGCACATTTTTATTTGTTTTAGCCTTCACTATCATTTCATTGCTTTCAGTTTTAAGAATAAAATCAAAACCAATTATTCCACAAAATACGGGCGAATCAATAGCAGTTAGATTGATGGAAGGCGTGAGATTCGTATTTAACAATAAAGTGATTTTGAGTGCACTTTCGCTTGATTTATTTTCAGTTTTATTTGGAGGTGCTGTTGCATTGCTTCCTGTTTTTGCCGATCAAATTTTAAATGTTGGAGCCGAAGGACTTGGCTTGTTGCGAGCAGCACCATCGCTTGGGGCAAGTATTACCATGATTTGGATTTCACTGCAAAAACATCCTAAACGTCCAGGAGTTTTATTATTATTTTGTGTTGCAGGTTTTGGTTTGTCAATCATTGGTTTTGCTTTGTCAACGTATTTTTATCTTTCACTTTTTATGCTCTTTTTAAGCGGAGCTTTTGATAGTGTAAGTGTGGTTATACGAGGAAATATTTTACAATTGCAAACACCCGATCATATGCGTGGAAGAGTGTCGGCTGTGAATACCATATTTATTGGTTCGTCAAATGAAATTGGGGCATTCGAATCGGGTGTGGCAGCCAAGTTATTAACCACAGTGCCTTCAGTCATATTTGGTGGCAGTATGACATTGTTGATTGTTGCTTTCACTTCAATTAAAGCAAAAGCTTTGAAGCGGTTTAAGTACTAACTATTCCATATTAAAATCCTTCATCAAACCTTCTTGCTTTTCCCAAATGCCATTTTTAAATAGCAAGAATTCATATGAACCATCAGGTAAATATGTTTCAGGATGTCCGTAATCCTGGGAACGTGGAGGGGATAAATTTTCTATGATTAAACGCTTTTTCTTTTCTTCATATCGCAAAAGCATTGTTGCAGAATTATTAAATTCATATATCAATCTCTTAAATACTTTTTTCTTTTTTAAATCAAAAATAGGAGCGCCAAAGTATGGTTTGTTCTTTTCAAAATACAATGCATCAACCACTTTTTTGTTCGACATGATGGTGTTACCATTCCATCCTAAAAGCGTGTAATATGTTTTCTTTTTCACTTCGCACACAATGATTTTATAGTAGGTTGCACCATACCAAAAATCTTGACCTACTGTTGTATCTAAAGGGTTTTTAATTTTTTCTGACCTGTCAATTAATGGATAAAATGCACGAAGATTTACAGTGTCTTTTAGTTTTTTTAACTTCTCAGGATTCATTTGAATCACTCCGTAATAATGAAATTTTTCTTCCTTTGTAACCAAGTTCCAAGTGATCATTCGAAACATGTCATCAGGCGAATAAATAATTGAAACAGACTTTAGCGAATCAAATTTGTAATGGTACGAACCTTGTGTTTTGAGTGTACGACTCATGGTGCGTAAAAAAATGTAAGCACTCATAAAACGATCGTCTTCCTTTGGCGAATTAATCATCCTATCACCCAAATCAGAAAGTCGAAGTTCTGCATCTTTTAAGGTATCAACAGCAATCGAATCAATTTGTTGTGCATGAGCAATACGAAACAAATTGACGAATAATAAAAGAAAGAATAGTAGTTTTTTCATCGCAAAAAAAAATCCGGTAAGCGAATGTAGCCAACCGGATTTTAATCAATTGTAAAACTTATTTACACTTTCTTGATAACGATTGCCGAAGCGCCACCGCCACCATTGCAAATTCCGGTAACACCAATTTTACCGTTTTCATTTTTTAATACTGTTGTAAGTGTAGCAACAATTCGCGAACCACTTGAACCAAGCGGATGGCCTAAAGCTACAGCTCCTCCGTATACATTTACTTTTTTAGGGTCGAGTTTTAAGATTTGCATATTTACCAATCCCACTACCGAAAATGCTTCGTTCAATTCAAAGAAATCAACATCTTTTAATTCAACACCTGCCATTTTAATAGCTTTCTCGATTGCAATTGCTGGGGTTGTTGTAAACCATTCAGGTGCTTGAGCAGCATCAGCAAATCCAATAATTTGAGCTAAAGGTGTTAGCCCTAGTTCTTTTACTTTTTCTCCGCTCATCAATACTAAAGCACTTGCACCATCATTTAATTTTGATGCATTTGCAGCGGTAATCGTTCCGTCTTTTTCAAAAGCCGATTTCAATGTCTTTAATTTATCAAAATTCACTTTTGTATATTCTTCATCTTTCGAAACAATGATTGGATCTTTGCCACGAACAGGAATTTCAACTGGTGTGATTTCGTCAGCGAATGCATTTTTTTCATATGCTTTTGCTGCACGAGTGTATGATTCGATTGCAAAATTATCTTGATCATCACGAGTTATTTTGTATTCACGTGCACATATTTCGGCAGCATTTCCCATATGAAAATCCTTATAAACATCCCACAAACCGTCTTTTACCAAACCATCAATTATTTGACCATGTCCCAAACGGTAACCATTACGAGCTTTATCTAAATAATAAGGAACATTGCTCATGCTTTCCATTCCACCCGCAACAACCACATCATTTATTCCCATCATAATACTTTGCGCTCCCAGCATAATTGCTTTTGAACCTGAAGCACAAACTTTATTTACAGTTGTTGATGGAACTGTATTTGGAATTCCTGCACCAAGCATAGCTTGTGTAACAGGTGCTTGTCCGATACCAGCTTGAAGCACATTTCCCATGTATACTTCATTCACACTTTCGGGACTGATATTGGCTTTTTGTAATGCTGATTTTATGGCGATAGAACCTAACTGAGTCGCACTGAGTGACGATAAAGAACCGCCAAAAGCTCCAATTGGAGTGCGGGCTACAGAAACAATAAATACTTCTTTCATATATAATTATTAAAAATTTGACGCGCAAATGTAATGATTTTGATATATGCTTGTAAGAAATTTTCAATAGTTTTTGAGCTTGAAAACTGATTTAAATCATTCTTTTAAAAAGTTACCCGAACAGTTCATTTTTTCTGTGTTCGTGGCTATGCTTTATACATTGATTTTTGGCTATCAATTTAATTGTGGTGATCAGGCCGAGCATTTGCCTCAAGTGTATCAAAAATTAAATCCTCAGCTTTACCCAAACGATTTTTTTCTCAATCTCTATCATCAAACTTTTACGGTAAGATTTTATTGGGTTGAAATGGTTACTTTTTTTTCAAGTTTATTTCCGGTTTCGGTTGTGTGTTTTAGTTTCTATTTATTATGTCTTGTTTTTAGCATCTATGCATGGATAAAGATTGCCTATCATTTTACCGATAGCAAATGGACATCATATATTTCTGTGGTATTGATTTTTATTTTATTAAATAAATTTTCAGTAGGAGGAAATCAACTTCAGGGGAACATTTTTATTGCGTCAAATATTTCAGAAGTGTTTGCTTCGTTTGCCATTTTATTATTTCTTAAAAATAAATTTAAAGGTGCTGTTTTAAGTCTTGCTATCAGTAGTTTATTTCAGGTTCTTATTGGCTTTCAGCTTTGGGTTTTAATAACAGGAGTTGTAGTGTTTTCGAGAAAAGATAAATGGCTTTTACATGCAACTATTTTTAGTATAACATACATTATTTTGTCGTTACCAATTTTAATTCCTTTGCTTAGTAAACAATTTTTAATTGCTGAGCAATATGATAAAGAGTTGTACTTTAAAACAGTATATGTGTATCGAAGTATTTTGCATTTTAAACCTTCACTTTTCCCAATTTCAGATTATTTAAAATTTGGGATAATACTAGTTCCATCAATGCTTATTTTATGGTTTAAAAATATAAAAGATAAAAAGTTTATTTGGATTTTTATATTGTTGATTTTGTTTGGAGCTGTATGTTACGCCCTCTTAATTGATGTTGCAGGAGTAAACGAAATTGGGAAAATACAGTGGTTTAAAACCACAGTTTGGTTAAATGCTTTTTGCTGTTTGTTACTTTCAAAATTCATAGTGGATTCTTTTCAGAAGTATTTTACGCATTTAGCTGTGTTAAACAATTCGGTAATATATTTGGTGTTAAGCATATTGCTTTTTGCTGTGATAATGAATGGGAAATATCTTCCAATTGCAAAATTCAAATCACGTTATCAAATTGGAAATTATCAGCAAACAGATTTGCAAATTGTTCATCAGTGGGTTAAGAATAACACTCCAAATGATGCCATATTTCTACTGTCGCCACTTGATGATGCTTTTGCTTGTGAAGCACAACGCTCGCAACCGGTAAATTTTAAAGCTGTTGTTCACGAACCTTTTTATTTTACAAAATGGTATAAAGCCATGCAGGATTATTACAATGTAGATTTTGAAAAAGTAGGTAATCATATGGCCATTACTCAGGCTGCCTATAACTATGAACATTTGATAAAATATCCTGTAAATAATTTGGCTCAATACCGAATTGATAATGTAATTGAAAGTAAAGAAATAGCTGATGAATTAGATTCAGTGCTTTTTAAAAGTGGTAATTGGATGGTAACAAAAATAGATGATTGACCGAGCAGGCTTATATGGTGATTTGATTTTCGAAACAATTCGAGTTCGTGATGGTAAGATATGCTTTGCAGATAAGCATTATAATCGTTTATGCCGTGGTACACAAATGTTAAAGTTCGACATTTCATCATTATCAGAACAAGTTTTTAGAAATGAAATTTTAAAAGCATTGAATGGTAAAAGTGATGCTCGAATTAGATTTGTGTTGCAACGTGATGCCGAAGGTTTTTATACACCATCATCTAATCGTACTAAATTTTCGGTTGATGTTTTTCAATATCATTCGATACACAAAATTTGCCATCATTTAGGTTTGTATACTGCACATAAAAAATCATGTGATGAATTATCAAATCTTAAATCGGGTAATGCACTTGTGAGTGTGCTAGCTGCAATTTATAATAAGGAAAATGAATTGGATGATTGCATTTTACTCAATCAAAATAACAGCGTTGCTGAAGCTATTTCGTCAAATATATTTTTAGTAAAAAACAAATCACTCATTACACCACCATTAACAGAAGGTTGTGTTGATGGGGTGATGAGACAAGTTGTTATTGAAATAGCAACTCAGAAAAGTATTCCTGTTATGGAAACTCCAATTAAAGTTGAAGATGTTTTAGACGCAGATGAAATCTTTTTAACAAATGCAATTGACGGAATTGTTCCAGTTGAAGCATTTCAATCTCAAAAATATTCAAAACAATTTATAACACAGTTGAAATCAATTTTAGAATTATAATTTTCTAATTAAATACGAAGTTTAATACTACACATCAATGAAAAAAATCATACTTACAATTTGTTCAGTTGCAGCTCTTTTTATTTTAGCTTCAAATACCAATAAAAAAAATGATGAAGGAATGTTCCCTTTATCAGATTTAAAGAATATCGACTTGCATAAAGCGGGTTTAAAAATTTCTTCAAAAGAATTATACAATCCCGGTGGAACAAGTTTGATTGATGCGATTGTTCGTATTGGTGGTTGTACCGGTTCCTTTCTTTCAAATGATGGATTGATTATTACCAATCATCATTGTGCATTTGGCTTTGTACAAGCAATTAGCAACACAAAGAATAATTATATCAAAACAGGTTTTTTGGCCAAAACACGAAGTGAGGAAGTTCCTGCCAAAGGTTTGGTATGTAAAATGACTGACAGTTATGTTGATGTATCTTCAAGAGTTTTATCAGGTACCGAAAATATTCAGGATGCGATGGAAAGGATAAAGCTGATTTCTAATAATGTTAAAGCAATTACAGCTTCAGAAAATGAACTTCATCCCGATTTGCAATGCGAAATTTCTGAAATGTTTACAGGAAGAACGTATGTTTTATTCAGATATAAATTACTCAAAGATGTAAGATTGGTGTATGTGCCAGCGCGTTCAATTGGGGAGTATGGTGGAGAGTTGGATAATTGGGTTTGGCCTCGTCATTCTGGCGATTTTTCTTTTTTGCGTGCCTATGTTGCACCCGATGGAAAAGTTGCTGAATTCAGTGAAAAGAATATTCCATATAAACCGGCAAAGTTTTTAAAAGTAAATCCCAAAGGTGTAAAAGAAAATGATTTTGTGTTTGTACTTGGTTATCCCGGACGAACTTTCCGTCATCAACCGGCAGCATTTTATAAATACCATGAGCAATACATGCTTAAATATGTGAGCGATAATTTTGATTGGCAAATTGCTAAAATGGAAGAGATGGGAAAAGGTAACGACAGCATTCAGATACGTTATGCTGGTCGTATAAAAAGTTTGGCAAATACTACAAAAAATTACAAAGGCAAACTTCAGGGATTTAAAAGGGCAGGATTAACTGCGCAAAAATATGCAGATGAAAAATTGTTAAATGATTTTGTAAATGCTGATCCGAAATTAAAAAGTAAATACGGTGATGTTATTCCTAAATTAAATAATTTGTATGATGATTTGTTAAAATTTGCCCCACGAAACCTTTGGTACGACTTTGTTTATAGCGCAACACCTATTTTTCAAACTGCAGCAATGATTGATAATTTTTCGAAAGCATATAACGAGCTTAAGTCAAGCGAAGAACAAACCGCTTACATCGAAAAACAAAAACCAAAGATGAAAGAAGCATTCTATCGTTTAATTAATCAGTATAATCCCGAATTTGAAAAAGCAGCGATGAATAAAATGTTTTCAGATGCTCGTCAATTCAATTCAGAGAATGAAATTAAAATGGTAAACAGGTTTTATAAAGACATAAAATCACAAAGCGATCTGGAGAAGAAAATTTCTAAAATATACGATTCAACAAGCATTTCTGATATGAACAAAATTGGTAAGTTGATCGATAATGATTTGCCAAAATTATTTAAGATGAAAGACCCATTGCTGCAGCTTGCTTCGGAGTTAAATACTGAAATAACAAAGTATGATAATGAAGACAAAGTTCGTGATAGTGAAATCAATTTGCTGATGGCTAAATATGTCGACATGAAATCAATTTGGAAATCAAAACAGTTTGTGCCAGATGCTAACAGTACACTTAGATTTACTTTCGGAAGCATTAAAGGTTACTCGCCAAATGATGGTGATTATAATAAACCATTTACCACTCTTAAAGGAGTTATCGAAAAAGAAAATGGCGAAGAGTACGAATTACTTCAAGTGATAAAAGATTTATATGCAGCAAGAGATTTTGGAGCATTCATGCATCCTGATTTAAATGATTTACCGGTAAATATTTTATACGATTTAGATACTACCGGTGGTAATAGTGGTAGTCCGGTTTTAAATGCAAAAGGAGAGATGATAGGCGTAAATTTTGATAGAGCTTATACCGCAACAATTAATGATTATGCATGGAATGAAAATTACAGCAGATCAGTAGGAGTAGATGTCCGCTATGTATTATGGGTTTTACAAAAAGTTGCAAAAGCCCAATTTATCATAGATGAAATGACTATGGTAAAATAAAATTAATACAAAAATCCAACTGTTAAACCACCACGTAAACTATAGCCTTTTATCATAGTGTTATTGAGGCTTTGATCTATTTTAATATTATTTCCTCCAGTGCCGCTTTTTGATAATAACATATTAAATACCGGTCCTGCAAAAAAGTCGATACTGATTTTATTTTTATAAATGTATTGCTGCCCTAGGCAAATTCCAATACCCAACGATTGATATGAATATGAATCATTGTAATATGCAGGTATTGAATTGTAAGGGTAAGTTGAATTATAAATATAATTAACGCCACTTTCAGTGTAATTCATTGAAGTAAATTTTAAAAATGGTTCGATGTAAGTACCATTTAAATTTTCTCCTTTTAGCATGTATCGGTATTCTGGAGTGATAAAAAATGCTTCAGTGTGACGACTTAAAGTAGAACTGTTGCTAAAGCCATCAAAATTCATATAACCAAGACCAAGTTCGAGTGAATTTTCTTTATTAATGCTGCGCTCAAAAAAGAACATTAAACTTGAATAAACAGGGCTGAGCATATTTAATTTTATCACATTTAATTTAGGTGGACCGTAATCGGGTTTGGGCTCAGGTGTGTTATAAGTTTGTGTAGGTTGCGGTTCATCAGCAACCTTTTTAAGCTGATAAGGTTTTTGTGCAAATGCATTTGTTAAAAATAAAACACAAGCCAAAATAGAGATAACTTTAAATGATTTCATATTTATATAAATTAAAAATAAACACCAACTGTACAACCTGCTCTTAACCAATATCCGTTTAGAAGAGGGTTATATCCTTGAATATTATTTGCTGGATTTGAAAAAAAAGATTTCGTATAAAGAGGCCCTGCATACATATCAAAACTAATTTTGTTTCGAAAAATCCATTGTTTTCCTAAAACAATTCCTGCAGCAGTAGCGTAAAAATTATCAGCTGAAACACCAGTTGTTTTCGTTGTTTGCCAAAATTTACCTAGTCGAACATAAGGTTGGATATATGCACCCTCAGGTGAACTTTCTGTTAAATAATATCGATATTCAGGTGTAAAACAAACACCTTCACCACCTACATATCTTCCAAATACATTTCCACTGAAATAATAAAAACCATATTGAAATGAAGATTCATTGTCAATTCGCTTTTCGTACTGCACGGAAAGTGTTCCTAAGAAAGGGCTAAGTAAGTTTACTTTAAGTATGTTTTTTTTATCCAGTTCTTTTATTGCCGGCCTTCTTTTTTGTGCTGATGATTCAAAAAACAATAGCCCTAAAAAAGTGATGAATAAAATTGTTTTTATGAATGACATTTTCATTTAAAGGCAATATACATAAAATATTTATTAGGAAATAAAACCTAAGTTTGAATATAGGATTCAGTTTTGCTTAAATAGTTACGGATGCATGATTAACTTTTTTGCTGTCAAAGCATCTTTTGTTTCAACATGCTCAGGGTCGGGAACGCAACAATCAACAGGGCAAACAGCTGCACATTGAGGCTCTTCGTGAAATCCCACACACTCAGTACATTTTGAAGTAACAATAAAATAGATATCATCAGATTTTGGAGCGAAACGTTTGGTTACATCAACATTTTCTCCATCAACAGTAATGTTTCCAGATAAATCGTTTCCATCGCTCCAAGCCCATTCGGCTCCTGCTTCATAAATTGCATTGTTCGGACATTCGGGTTCGCAAGCACCGCAGTTAATGCACTCGTCTGTTATTTTTATAGCCATGATTTTTTTTGGTTTTATTTTATTTAATAATGCAAAATAAGTTTTGTTGCTTTGCTTCGCAAAAAAAAGTAATAGAATAATGAATATTCAAAAACGTAAAGATGCTTTTGTACAACTTGGATTATTTTTTAGCAAGATAACGGTTTCAGGGCATTCTGATTTTGAAAATGCATATCAGTTTAATAATTGGTTTACCATCGAAAATATTTCGAAAGCAACAGAAGCTTGGAGTTTATTGTTAACTAAATCTAATCTTGATAAATGGCTTTCTTCTTACAACTTACAACAAAGTGAACCAAAAACCGTAGCCATTATTATGGCAGGAAATATTCCTTTGGTGGGCTTTCACGATTTACTTTGCGTTCTAATAACTGGAAATAAATCAATTATTAAATTTTCGGAGGATGATAAAATTTTACCAAAGTTAGTCATTGATGAATTGATTAAAATTGAACCTGAATTTGCTAATTATATTATTATTTCAGACGAACGACTACCGAAAGATTTTGACGCAGTGATTGCAACTGGTAGTAATAATACCAACAGATATTTCGAATATTATTTTCGTAATAAAGCTGCTTTGCTAAGAAAAAATCGAACCAGTGTAGCTGTTTTAACAGGAACCGAATCATCCGATGATTTGCAAAAATTAGGAGAGGATATTTTTACTTATTTTGGATTGGGATGCAGAAATGTTTCAAAAATATATGTTCCCGAATCGTATGATTTAGCTACATTTTTTGAAAGCATCGAACACCATAGCTCTGTCCTCGAGCATCATAAATACACCAATAATTATAATTATCATAAAGCAATCTTTTTGTTAAATCTAGCTCCTCATCTTGATAATAATTTTATTGTTGTAAAAGAAGACGAATCGTTAGCATCGCCACTCGGAACTTTGTTTTACGAGCGTTACAGTTCATTAGATTTATTGAATGAAAAGTTGAAAAGCAGAAGTGAAGAGATTCAATGTGTGGTTGGTTATTCAGGAATAAATGGAGCTGTTAATTTTGGTAAAGCGCAATCTCCCGAATTGTGGGATTATGCTGATGGTGTTGATACGATTGATTTTCTAAATAATTTGTAATACGGTTTTATTTAGCAAAAACAGTTTCAATTAATCTGGCAATAATTTTTTGCATCGGACGAGCCTCATCAAGTGAAGGATTTATTTCGGTTATTTCAAGCCCCATTAAATTTTGAAGTTTCGAAAATCTCTTTAATAAATAAACACCTTCATCAAAAGTTAAACCGTTTTCAACAGGAGTTCCTGTTCCAGTTGAAATTGATGAATCCAAACTGTCTACATCAAAAGAAACATATATGTATTCGCAATTACGCAAATGTTGTAAAGTTTGATTGGTTACCTCTTCAATGCCTAATTGAGCAATCGTATCCGGATTATATACTTTGATATTTTCTTTAACAATTATTCTTTCTTCTTCGGCCTCTGTACTGCGCAAGGAAATAAACACAATATCTTTTCCCTGAATTTTTGGTGAAATGCGTCTGCGACCTAGTTTTTTAAGTGTTTCCCAAAGTGTTTTGGTAATTTCCTTTGGTTGGTTGTTTCCCATTTCACGATGGTCGTGTCCCATGAGTGCAGCGATAGGCATACCGTGTATATTTCCCGAAGGAGTTGTGTATGGACTGTGTAAATCGGCATGCGCATCAATCCAAATTACACCAATACGATTGTTGGCATAAACGTCTTTAACTCCCGAAATAAGGGCATTTGCACTGCTATGGTCACCCGAAAGGATAAAAGGAATTTTATTTAAACGCAATGTTTCCGAAATATTTTCGCAAACCTTTAACTGAAAATTGGTGATGTTCTCAATGTTCTTTCCGTAAGGTGTATCCGTGCTTGGGGGCATTTCATGTGGCACAAGCCTCAGATAATTATAAATATCAATAGCTTCGAAATTTCTTTCTTTCAATTCTTTGAGTAGTGCTTTTGGCCCATGTGCTGCACCTTTTTTGCCGGCACCAAAATCACTTTCAACGGTAATTAATTTAAATCTGTCTCCACTCATAAATAAAATAGACCCGCAAGTTAAGGAAAAGATTTTATAACGGAATTTTGAATGCTAAATGTTGAATTTTAAATGATGAAGGCTTGCTATCCGAAGTTTTATCGCAGGATGGGATGAAAGGAAATTACCTAATCAGCAATTCGTCATCATTAAATATCTCCCATGCCTTTTCGGCTTGCAGATGAAGCATCTTTAATCCGTTAATGGTTTTTGCGCCTTGTGCTTTACATTTTTGTATGAACAATGTTTCGTCAGGCAGATAAATTAAATCGTAAGCAAAATGTTGTGGTGTAATCAAATGGTATGGAATAGTTGGAGCATCATTTACGTTTGGAAACATGCCAACTGGTGTGCAATTGATAATGAGTTGATATTCGCTCATTACTTTTTCATCAAGCATTTCATAAGTAAAATGTTTGAAGTTTGAAGTTTGAAGTTTGTTGTTTCGTGATACAAATACAAAATCAATATTCAATTTTTGTAAAACGTAAGCAACGGCTTTGGCAGCACCACCAGTGCCAAGTATTAAAGCCTTTCCGCTAAACGAACCAATAAATGGTTCTAGCGAATTTTCGAAACCATAAATATCAGTATTATATCCAATAAGTTTATTTTTTTTAGTCTTTGTCATCGGTTGACTGTCGACTGTCAACTGTTGACTTCTTAAAATCTTCACGCAATTTACAGCACCAACTTTTTTTGCTTCGTCATTTATTTCATCAAGATATTTAATGATGGAAATTTTATGAGGAATCGTTACACATAACCCACGTAAATCAGTTTGGTTATTAACAAGGTCTGATACAGATTCAATATTCTCAATCTCATAATTCTCAAACCGATATTTATTCAAACCTAATTCGATGAATTTAGTTGTAAAAAAATCCTTCGAAAATGTGTTTTTTAACGGAAATCCTATCAATCCAAAGTAAACCATATTTGAAATGTAAATTCTGACAGCTAAATTACTCCACAAATTCTATTTAAGAAATTTTTAAGAAATCAAATTAATACATTGCGCAAGCTAAACCATTAAAATTTTTATGAAAAAAGCCTTTACCTCGTCACGAATTTTTGCCTTGTTTTTTTTAATCAATTTATTAGCAATTAGTTTTCAAGCATTAAACAATGCATCTGGTCCACCGGCAGCCAGAACAGGAGGTCCAGGTGAATCGAATTGTACAGTTGGATGCCACAGTGGAAGTGTTATCACAACAGGTACAAATTGGAATAACATTTCGTTAACAACAAATATTCCGAGTGGTGGTTATACACCAGGTACAACTTATACCATTACATTAAGTATGACTGTTACTGGAATTTCAAAATGGGGTTTTGAAGCTACAGTTTTAGATGGATCAGGTAATATGGCTGGTTCGTTTATTGCCGGTACGGGTTCATCAATCCAAACATCAGGTTCGCGTTCGTATATTAATCATAACAGTTCAGGAAATTTATTTTCAAATACTGCAAGCTGGACGTTTAGTTGGACAGCACCGAGTGTGGGTGTTTCGGGTATTACATTTTATACAACTGTTAACGCTGCAAATAATGATGGCAATACATCTGGCGACCAGATTTATACTAAATCATTTACGTTCGGACAGTTTGGTGTTGGTCCGCCAACAGCTGTTATTACAACAACACCAAATCCTGCTACAGTTTGCGTAGGTGATACAGTTTATTTTTCGGGAAGCGGAAATAATAATCCTTCATCATATTCATGGACATTTGGTAATAATGCAACGCCACAATCTTCAACATTACAAAATCCTAAAGTAGTTTATAATGTTGGTGGAACTTTTAATGCAGCATTGGTTACTACAAATTCTTATGGCTCATCTCCATTTACTACAAAATCAATAACTGTTTATGCCAAACCTTCATCGGTTGTAACACCGTCTGGTAGTTTGTCGTTATGTGGCCCAAATGATTCGATTACATTGAATGCAGCAACAGGTACAGGTTTATTGTATCTGTGGTTTCCGGGAAATCAAACAACTGCATCAATTGTTGTAAAAAATTCGGGAACATATCACGTAACAATTACCAATGCAAATAATTGTTCGGCTACTAGTGCTAATATTGTTGTTGCACAACACAACATTCCTGTTGTTACTTTAACATCTTCTGCAGATAGTATTTGTAATGGTGATTCGGTTACGTTTTCAGGGACTAACAATTTTTTAAACTATAGATTTTATAGAGATACAACTACGGTTCAGAATACAAGTTTAAAAAATTATTCGGCATCAAATTTTCTTACATCAAATGTTTTTAGTTTGATAGCAACTGATTCTTTCGGCTGTAAAAGTTTACCAAGCAATTCAAAATCTGTAACGGTAAGAACTCCAGTGTCAGCTCCAATTGTTACATGTGGAACGCAAACTTCATCATCAGTTCAATTTAATTGGACAGCATTATCAAATGTAAACGGATATGAAATGAGTGCTGATACTGGCAAAACTTGGAGCACACCATCAAGCGGAACAAATGGATTATTTCATACAGTTAGCGGATTAACAGGAGGGAAATTGGTTAATATAAAAGTGAGAGCATTAACATCTGGAGCTTGTACTCATGGACTCGCAGCAACACAAACATGTCAAACTTTAGGTTGTCCGTATGTTTCGTTTACATATTCAGCACCAAAAAATTCTTGCTTGCAAAGTGATACTTCATCGCATGCTGAAAATATTTCAATCTCAAATGTGAATGCAATAAAATATTCGGTAAATATTAATAACACAGGTTATAGTTCAACGTTATCAAAGCAGGTAAATATTTTTAAAGGAATCAATAATATTCATATTAAAATTCTTGATTCGATGAATATAGGATGTCCTCAAACGGATTCAATAATTGTGATAACTGGAATAAATTCTCCGGCATCAAATCCTATATTAAGTTTTTCTGCTTCGGGATTAGATACTACAAAACAATTTTGCTCAAATAGTTTGCAGATTATTTTTTCATCAAAACCCACAGGCGCAAACAAGTTTTTATTTTTAAGAAATTTGAATGATACCATGCAAATAGGTACATCAT
>CANKGI010000043.1 GCA_947481365.1 Bacteroidota bacterium
ATGACAAATAGTTTTAGAAAATAAGTGCGCGCGAAGCGCGCCCTATCTTTTCTGTGTCATTGTCATTCCGATTCTGCAAAAGCAGAAGAGGAATCTGTCTTATAATCGAGCAAAAAAAAGAGCAGCTTTTAGCTGCTCTTTTAATAATTCTTTTCCCACTAAACAAAAATCTATGCTCCGCTTAATGCAGCTGCACCGCCCACGATCTCCGAGATCTCTGTAGTAATTGCAGCCTGACGAACACGGTTGTATTCAATCTTCAATGCTTTCAATAATTCTCCTGCATTATCAGTTGCTTTATCCATAGAGATCATTCGTGCTCCATGTTCTGATGCCGATGAATCTAATAACGAACGATAAATTTGAGTTTTTAAAATGCGTGGTATCAGTTCTTCCAATATCTCTGTTGCCGATGGCTCAAACACATAATCTTTCTTTTTGTTCGAATCGGTTTTAGCAGCAGCTTTGGTATGTATTGGTAAAAACTGTTCGTTGGTTAAAATTTGCGTTGCTGCATTTTTAAACTGATTGTAAACAATCTCTACATTATCAAATTTACCTGCTTTAAATGCTTTTAAAACATACTCGCCAATTTCAAATCCTGTTTCGGCCGATAGGGTGTGAAACACATCTTTAAAATCGGTGATGGTTGTATAGGTAAGTTTACCAAAATACTCGAAAGCTTTTTTACCAATAGGCATAATGGTTACATCTTTACCCTGGTATTTATCTTTTATGGTTTGGTTGGCTAACTTAATTACATTGGCATTAAACGAACCACACAAACCACGGTCGGAAGTAATAACCACCAACAATACTTTCTGTATATCTTTCTTTTTGTTAAAATAAACCTTAAGCGAATCAACATCAACTGAATCGGAAAGATTAGATAACAAGCCGTTCAATTTGGCAGCATAAGGTCGCATCTGCACAATAGCAGTTTGAGCTCTTCTAAGCTTTGTCGCACTCACCAACTTCATCGCTTTTGTTATCTGTTGCGTTGAGTTAATTGATGCTATACGGATTCTTACTTCTTTTAAATTTGCCACTTTTTAAATTAGATAATTTTATGATTAGATAATTTGATAATTAGTTGATGGATGCTTAATGTGTTTACTTTTCATCATCTCATTATCAAATCATCTCATTAATTAGTTATACTTCGCTGTTAGTTCTTTACAAACCGATTCGAGTTTTGCAATCACATCATCACTTAAATTTCCTTTTTTAAGTTCTGCCAATACATCTGCATGTTTGGTTTCGAGGAAGTTCAAATAATCCTTTTCAAATTCAATAATCTTATTTACCGGAACATTGGTTAATAAACCTTTTGTTCCTAAATAAATAATAGCAACTTGTTGTTCAACACGAAGAGGAGAGAACTGACCTTGTTTAAGGATCTCCACGTTACGCGCACCTTTAGCCAAAACAGCTTTAGTTGCAGCATCTAAGTCGGAGCCAAATTTAGAGAAAGCTTCCAACTCGCGGTATTGAGCCTGATCGAGTTTTAAAGTTCCTGCTACTTTTTTCATTGATTTGATTTGCGCATTACCGCCCACACGTGATACCGAGATACCAACATTGATAGCGGGACGAATACCAGAGTTAAACAAATTCGACTCAAGGAATATTTGTCCATCGGTAATGGAAATTACGTTTGTTGGAATATATGCAGATACGTCACCGGCTTGTGTTTCGATGATAGGAAGTGCAGTTAATGAACCACCACCTTTAACCAAATGTTTGATTGAAGAAGGGATGTCATTCATATCTTGAGCAATGCTATCGGTAGCATTAATTTTAGCAGCACGCTCGAGTAAACGAGAGTGAAGATAAAATACGTCTCCAGGATAAGCCTCACGTCCCGGTGGTCTGCGAAGCAACAATGAAACTTCACGGTATGCCACAGCTTGTTTAGATAAATCATCATAAACAATTAAAGCCGGACGACCAGAGTCTCTAAAAAATTCGCCAATTGCCGCACCCGACATCGGAGCATAAAATTGCATTGGTGCAGGATCTGATGAAGAAGCTGCAACAATAACAGTGTAAGGCATAGCACCTCTTTCTTCAAGCGTTTTAACAACCTGAGCAACAGTTGATGCTTTTTGTCCGATGGCTACATATATACAAAATACAGGTTTTCCTGCTTCGTAAAATTCTTTTTGGTTAATAATGGTATCAATACAAACGGCAGATTTACCAGTTTGACGATCGCCAATAACAAGCTCACGTTGCCCGCGTCCGATAGGAATCATCGCATCAATGGCTTTAATACCAGTTTGCAATGGCTCTTTTACTGGCTCGCGATAAATAACACCTGGAGCTCTACGCTCGATAGGCATTTCATAAAGGTCGCCAGCAATTGGTCCTTTTCCGTCAATTGGTTCACCAAGTGTGTTTACTACACGTCCAAGCATTCCTTCACCAACTTTGATGGAAGCAATACGTCCGGTACGTTTAACGGTATCGCCTTCAAGAATTGAATCAGCAGCGCCAAGCAATACTGCTCCAACGTTATCTTCTTCAAGATTTAAAACGATAGCCTGAACTCCATTAGCAAATTCAATGAGTTCTCCCGATTGAACTTTTGTTAATCCGTAAATACGTGCAATACCATCACCCACCTGCAACACCGTACCTACTTCTTCGAGTTCAGCATCACTTTTAAAGTTGCTGAGTTGCTCTCTTATGATCGCTGAAACCTCATCAGGTCTGATCTCTACCATATACTTTATTTATTTGGAAATGTATGTGTTAATTAATTCGTGTTTTAGTTTATTGAGTTTGCCATGTATGCTGGCATCAAAAAGTTTGTCGCCCATTTGAATAACCAATCCGCCAATCAATTTAGCATCAACTGTACTTTTTAGTTCAATTTTTTTACCTGTATAGTTGCTGATAAAATGTTTGATTTCATCCGTTAGTTTTTGGTCGATTGGTTGTGCTGTTTTTACCGAAGCAATCATAATGTTGTTTAGTTCATTATAAAGTTCAATAAATACTTCTGCAATCTGGCGTAATACATTGGATCTATTCTTCCTGATAACAATTCCGAAGAAACCCATCGTGTTTTTGTGATACGTTTTCCCGAATATTTTATTAAGAACAGCCGTTTTATCACTGCCTTTAACTACAGGGCTATTAAGCATTGTTTCAATCTGGTGGTTATTCTTAAGAGTAACAACAAAATCTTTCATGTTGCCCAAAATCACATCAAGGTTCTTTTGTTCAACCGAAAGGTCGATCAGTGCTTTTGCATATCGGGCGGCTACTTTGCGTTCTGACATCTTAGTTTAACTTGATCGATTTTAAATTGTCGTTAACAAATGCTTCTTGCTGTGTGCGGTCGTCCATTTTCTTGCGAAGAATTTTCTCAGCCATATCAACAGACAAAACAGCAACCTGCGTTTTCAATTCGTTTAAAGCGTTTAACTTTTCACGTTCAATGCTATCTTTAGCATTCGTAATGATTTTTCTTCCTTCTTCATCGGCCGAGCGTTTTGCCTGAGCGATGATGGAATCTTTCATTTCGTTAGCTTCTTTAAGCATACGTTCGCGCTCGGCACGGGCCTGCGCCAAAAGTTTTTCGTTGTCGGCTTTCAACGATTCCATTTGTTTGCGTGCATTATCTGCAGCATTAATGGCTTCATTGATGGAACTTTCTCTTTCTCTAATGGAGTTGAGAATTGGTTTCCATGCAAACTTTGTAAGGATATACAACACAATACTGAATGTAATTGTCATCCAGAAAAGTAAGCCTATACCCGGTTTTACTAATTCCATACTGTTAAAATGTTTTTACGTAAATAATAAATAAGTTATAACAAGGACTCCGTTATTTACAGAGCCCTTGTGTATGTATAACCAATTACTTAACGAAAACGATCAAAAGACAAACTACAATCGCAAAGAATGCAGCTCCTTCAACCAACGCAGCAGCAACGATCATGTTTGCTCTAAGATCACCAGAAATTTCTGGTTGACGAGCGATAGACTCGAGAGCGCTACCACCAATACGTCCGATACCGATACCAGCACCAATAGCAGCTAATCCTGCTCCGATACCTGCACCCATTTTAGCAAATCCTGGATCTGTTACAGCTTGCAATAGAATGTTTAAAATTGTCATAAGTTGTTAGTTTTAAAATTTATGTTTTTGATGAATAATTAATGATGTTCTTCTGAATGATGCTCCTCGATTGCCATACCGAAGTATAGTGCCGAAAGCAATGTAAATACATAAGCCTGTAGAAATGCTACTAGCAATTCCAAAAAGCTCATAAATGTTGTAAATGCTACCGAGAATATAGAAACTCCAAAACCAAGTCCGGTGTTCATCTCAGCAAATATGAATATCAAACTAAAAAATCCCAGCATGATAATGTGCCCTGCAGTAATGTTGGCAAACAAACGCACCATCAATACAAAGGGTTTGCTAAATACACCAATCAATTCAACAATAGGCATAAGTGGCACAGGGAATTTTAACCACCATGGAACTCCAGGTGTATTAATAATGTGTATCCAATATTCTTTTTTAGCACTAAATGATGTAATAGCAAAAGTGAATAATGCCAATATCATTGTGATTGAAATATTTCCTGTAACGTTTGCACCACCCGGAAAGAAAGGAATCAAACCAAAAATATTATTGAAGAATATGAAAAAGAATATGGTTAATAAATAGGGGAGATACTTTTCGTATTTTTTACCAATAGAAGGAATTGCAACTTCATCACGAATAAAAAATATAAGTGGCTCAACAAATGATTGAATGCCTTTTGGTGCAACTATACCGTTGCGTTTATAACTTCCTGCTATCGAAAGCATGATCCATAACAACGCAAATACAGCAATAAACATAGCTGCTACGTTTTTGGTAATCGATAGGTCGTAAAAATCATCATTACCATTTTCGGCAATTATTTTACCTTCTTCAATTTTGTATCCTTGGTAAACTTCGCCTTCATGTAAATGTGATGATGAGAAAACATGCAATCCATTTGCATCTTTAATAATTACCGGAAGCGGAATAGAAATATGGTTATGACCAATTGTTGCAATGTGCCAATCGTGTGCATCTGCAATATGCTCCATAATAAGTTTGCCTGCATCTAATTTAGCTTCTTTGTGTTCTTCTGCAGGTTTGTGTTCAGCAGATGTTTCTGCGGTATTAACAGATGAGTCGGCAACAACGTTTTCAACATTTTGCTGAGTTTCTTTTACCGGCTCGTTGGCATAAACTACTTTTATGCCGGCATAACCCACATACAATAGTATGATAAAAGTTGGAATTAAATATTTGAAAATCTTACGGTTACTCCTCGCCATTCAAGCTTTTTATTTTTTTAAATCGGGGCGCAAGGTAATCACAAGGAAATAAATTTCAAAAGATGTGTAAAAGAAATACAGTAAAATATATGCAACCATAAAATGCACTTGTTGTTCGGGATAAAAAAACAAGTAAATACCCAAAGGAAAAATGGAGAAAATAAATCGGATACCGATGGCACTATAAGTACGTGTTATAAATGTTTTATTGTTTTTTTTAGCTCCCGAGTTGGTTATAAAATAGGTAAGTGCAGCCAATGCAAAAAAGTAAACAATGGCTGGCCAAATCATGATACTTAAATTGATACCGATATGACTATACTGAATTAGGGCAGCAAAAATGGCAATGATGATGGTGAAAATGATTAAACGTTTGTAAAAATTGTGTTGCATGACAGCAAAGGTATATTTTAAAGGAAAAGTAAAAAGATGATTATGTCATAAAATAACGCAATGCCGAAAAAAACTGCTTTTACTAAAAACTGTTTAATGGTTAAATGCGATAAAAAAAGCCAATACCAAAACTGAGAAATGGTGTTTCAACTCCAAAAGTGGGAAAAGTTTGTGTAGTGTTCTTAACTTCTCTTTCGTAATGTAATTGTAAAACAGTTCCAAAATCGATGTCCATCCCAAATTTATTCGAGAAGTCGAATTCTCTGCCAATGCGAGGGTTTAAGAATAAAAATTTTTCAATTGATACTTCATTTTCAAATCGCATAAAACTCAAACCAAATCTTCCATACCATTTAAGACTATCAGCTAATTTCTTAGGTTCACCAAATCTGTATCGAATATCACTTGAAATGGTAATTGAATGGATGTTTTTTAATGGTATCGAACCAACCGATAAGCCTACTTCTACTTTATTTAATTGATAATTTACGCCAACATAAATTTGCTCAGGAGATCCTATTCCACCAGATATTTTTATTTTTTCATTTTGCGCAAACACTTGAACAACGAAGCCCAAAGTAAAAGCAACTATGATTATAAATTTACTCCGAAAATTTGATAGGTAAATTGTCATATCATCAAATTATCTCATTATCTCATCATCTACTTCACCGGCTTTTTCAAAAACTCTTTAACAGTAACATACATAGCAATAAAAAGCGATAGCAACACGCCAATGAGAGTAAACACCGGAAATTTCCATGATAAATAGTCGTCAAGATATTTTCCGCCAAACGTACCGGCAACAATGATTACAATCATTTGTAAAGCAATGTTGCTGTATTTGATAACCTGATTATAAGGCTTGTTTTGCGGGGTTTTCAAAAGATTTAGCGGTCTGCTCTTCGTTGTTTATTTTCTTCAAAGTGTTCTTATTATCTTTCATCTGGCATTTACCATTAAACTCGGCACCAGCTTCGATAATCAGTTTTGTAGAAACAATATCGCCATTAATTTTGGCTGTATTTTTTACGATAAGTAATTCCTGAACAAAAATGTTTCCGTTTACTTCACCCGATATCTCAATGTTCACTGATTTTACATCACCATCAACGCGAGATGTTGGTCCGAGCACCAAACGTGCTTTTGACGAAACATAACCTTTAACCGTTCCATCTATTCTCAAGTCTCCTTCAGAATTTAAATCTCCGGTTACGGTGGTTCCAGCGTTAATAATATTGAGGTTATTTGGATTGAAATTGTTTGAGGCGTTGTTGTTTCCTTTTAAAATTCCCATGATTCTATTTTTCATTTAAAAATTAATAAATTTTTCGGGATTAACGGGGTTTCCGTTAGCCCAAATTTCAAGGTGAAGATGCGGTCCAGTTGATAATTCGCCCGAATTTCCAACTATCGCAATGGCATCACCTGCATTCACAAATGTACCAACTTTTTTTAATAATACTGCATTGTGCTTGTATACCGAAATTACATTGTTTTTATGCTGAATAGCCATGATGTTTCCAGTTTCGGGTGTCCAGGTAGAAATGACTACTCGACCATCAAGAACTGATTTTACAGGTTCGTTAGGTTTGGTTACCACATCAACCGCATAATGGTCGTTTGTGTAATCAAAAGCATTGCTCACAATACCAGTAACTGGACTAAAAAAGCTCAGGTTTTCAATCGAGGGTGTTTTGGCATCACCATCTTCAACCGAGTAATTATCCTTGGTCATCTCTTCAAAATCTTTCTTGAATTTATCGTCAAGCGCATACTTTTTGTCGAGTTGTGCATCGCTGGTTTTTTTATCAATTGGAACCACAATAGTATCTCGCTCATCAATATTATCATTCATAATATTGAGCATATTTTTATAATACGATTCTCTGTCACTTAAGGCTTTTTGAAGTGAATCGGTTTCAAAAACCAGTTTGGCAACTTTATGTTTTGTTTCGGTATCGGTATATCCGGGGATGTATTCGCGTAATGGCGTAAATACAATGAGCATAATTAATATGGTGGCAAAAAACACCAGAAACGAACTGAATCCAACAAACACATTCATTGGGGTAAGACTAAACGAAAATTTCTCTTCGTAAGTCGTATCGTTGATGAGTACAATTCGGTACTTATCCTTCAGTTTGTGTAAGAGTTTCTTTTTTGGTTTATCCATTTTTAGCTGTTCAAAACAAATTATTTTATCACCAATCGCAAATGAAATACAATATTCCTTTTGTTTTAGCGGCAATAAAATATTTTTGTGGTTTCGAAGTTAACTCTTTTGTTTAGTGTTAGCCGAGTTATCGTTTGCAAGTTTACTTTTTTTTTGAACAGATTTAAAGCAACATATATTTTTATTTTACTGCTCGTAATGCTGGCAGTTAACTACGCATGTAATCCAACTCGCGATAGGTGGATTAACCGCAAATGGCACACGCTTACAGGTCATTACAACGTATATTTTAACGGTGAGAAAAAATTTAATGATGCCATGGAAACGCTTGAAAAAGGGCATCAGGATGATTTTACAAATGTGCTCGAAGTATTTCCTTATGGCAATGAGGTATCGCAAAAAGGAATAAGCGGAGTGATGGATGAAGTAACCAAAAAAGCTTCACTCACTATTCAAAATCATAATGTGGGCTCGTTTTCGGATAATGCGTATTTATTGATGGGAAAGTCGCAATACTTTAAACGCGATTATTATGCTGCTCTCGAACCTTTTCAATACATCAATTCAAAATATAAAGACAAAGGCCTGAGGCCAATTTCTACTTGTTGGGTAGCACGTTGCTACATGGGATTAAATAAAGAAGGTGAAGCTGAGGCTGTGATGGGATTGCTTTTAAATGAAGTTGATCCGATTCAGTTGGAAGGTAAATTAGCCAATTCGCCTTCAAAAGGTGTTAAAGTTTCGGCACAAGATAAAGCCGATATTTATGCCACTGCTGCCGAGATTGCCATCAAACAGCAAAATTATCCGAAGGCTATCGAAAAACTAACGGTTGCTTTAGATAATCAAACCGGCAAACCACGCAGAATTCGTTACACATACATTCTTGCACAACTTTATCAAATGCAAGGAAAGACAAAAGAGTCGAACAAATATTTTAAGAAAGTATTGCACATGCTGGCACCATACAGTTTTGAATTTAATGCCAGTATTAATTTAGCCAAATCGTACGACTCAACCGATAAATCAGCTGTTAGAAGTGTTAGACGTTCGTTAAAGCGAATGCTTAATGATGATAAAAATGATGGATTGTATGATCAGATTTATTTTGAGTTAGGTAACCTTGAGTACAAAGAAAAAAACATCCCTGCTGCCATCAAAAATTACAAACTTGCTGCTTCAAAAAGTACTAAAAATCCCAACCAAAAAGGACTTTCGTATTTGGCACTTGCCAATATTTTTCTTTCACAGCCTGAGTATAAATTAGCTCAAGCATATTATGATAGCGCAGCCAATTCGTTTAAGCCCGATTACAAGGATTACGAAAAAATAATGGCAAAGAAAACGGTGTTGTCTGAGTTAATCAGCAACCTAGTTGTAATCGAAACAGAAGACAGTTTGCAAAAACTATCGATGCTTACCAAAGAGCAACTCGAAAAGAAAATTGACGGATGGATATTATCGGCAAAACAATTAGCCGAGCAAAAAGCAAAAGCAGATAAAAAGCGCAAGGAAATAGAGAAATCAAATGAACTGAATCAGGGTATTCCAATGTCGGCTCCGTCTCTTGCTTTTGGTGGTGATGGCGGAGCGCAATGGTATTTTTATAATCAGGCAATTGTTGTTGGTGGTACTCAAGAATTTTTTAGCGTGCGAAAATGGGGGCAACGTGCCAATACCGATTTTTGGAGAATTGCTGCCCGCGAAAAAGAATCAGCTTCAACAGATCAAGCAGGAAATAAAGTAAATGTCGACAGTACTGCAACCGACAGTGTTGAAGAGGAAGATCTTGGAAAAGATAAAAAGGAAGATTTGAAAAGTTCGATTTCAACTGATAAGAAAGCATGGGTTGCCAATGTGCCATACAGCGATGAAGAAACAAAAAAATCGAATGATAAAATTCTTGAAGCTTATTACAACATTGGTTTGGTTTACGATGAAAAGTTGAACGACCAGAAAGAAGCTGCCAATGATTTTCTTGAAATGCTTAAACGTTTTCCGGGAAGCAGTTACGAGCCCGAAGTGTATTATCGCCTCTACAAAATTTATTCGAAGCATAAATTCACACAAATAAAAGCCGAAGAGTTTAAAACGAAACTGATTACAAAATATCCCGAAAGTCCATACGCTCTTATTTTACAAAACAAGGGTTTGAAAACTGCCGATAATGATGCCAACAAAGAACTGGTTAAGTTTTACGAAGGTATGTATGGTTTGTATCTTGATGGAAATTACGAGCAGGTGAAAGTTAAAAAAATGGAAGCCGATAAAAAGTTTCCGGGAAATTCGTTACAAGCAAAATTTGAATTGCTCAACACGCTTGCAATTGGTAAAACCGAATCGCTTGATAACTTCAAAACAGCATTAACATCCATTACCAAAGAATACCCAAAAACAGATGTTGCCGATAGGGCTCAGAATATTCTCGACTTTATCAAAAAACAATCACTTGCAAAACTACCCGACTCGTTAAGACAAGATCTTGAACCCGATTTTATTATTGAGCAAACAGGTGGTCAATGTTATGTGCTTGTAATTAAAGACGACAAAATTGATATCCCGGATGTTGTTACTAAAATGACTCAGTTTAACGAGGAATACCATCAGTTTGATAACCTAAGAACAAACTCTATTATGTCTGGTGAAGGTTATCAGTTAATCATGATAAGAGAGTTTACCGATTATCAAAAAGCATTGGCATATATAAAAGATGTTGATATGCTTGATTACATTCGTAAGATGTTAAAAATTCAAGGACCATTCAAACATTTTATCATTTCAACCAATAATTTAAAAAAGGTTTTGAAAGATAAGAAGGTAGATAGTTACGAAAAGATTTTTAGCAAACAATATACTCCTCCTACAAGTCCTCAAATTAATAAGCAACTTCCCAAATAATGAGTCTCAAGGAATATTTTTTTAACAGCCGGTTTCGCAAACTATTTATGTGGATGTGGGTTGGTATTTTTTCTGCATTAACATTATTCGGAATACTTATCATGTTTGTTAGCTGGGGATGGTTTGGAGAGCTTCCTGCACTCGAAGAATTAGAAAATCCGAAAACATATTTAGCATCCGAAATTTATTCGGAAGATGGCGTTTTGCTTGGTAAATATTATTTGCAAAACCGCTCCAATGCAAGCTTTAACGAAATCAGTCCGAATGTTTTTAATGCATTGATTGCAACAGAAGATATTCGTTTTTATGATCATCCCGGTATTGATTTTCGTGGTGCGTCATCCATTGTTTTATATGCGATGATTGGAAAAAAACGTGGTGCGAGTACCATTACTCAACAGCTTGCGAAAAATTTATTTCCGCGTAAGAAATTTGATAATGTAATTAACAAAGCCACAACTAAACTGAAAGAATGGATTACTGCTGTGAGGATAGAACAACGCTATACAAAAGAGGAAATCATCACCATGTATTTAAACACCGTTGAGTTTGGTGGAAATGCTTTTGGTATTCGTTCGGCATCTAAAACATTTTTCGGTAAACAACCTTCAGAACTCGAACAAAATGAGGCTGCACTTTTAGTTGGCATGTTAAAAGGAATCACCAAATTTAATCCAATACGAAATGCCGAAAAAGCATTGAGCAGAAGAAATACTGTTTTAGAGCAAATGAATAAATATGATTTTATTTCGGATGCAGCGTATGATACTTTAAGCAAGAAACCCATTGTGCTCAATTACCAAGAAGAAGATCACAACGAAGGATTAGCGCCCTATTTCCGCGAGCATTTGCGAATGGAATTATTACAATGGTGCGAAGACAATGGATACAATTTGTATAAAGATGGATTGAAAATTTACACCACCATCAACTCTAAAATGCAATTAATGGCAGAGCAATCTGTTCATCAGCATTTGAGTGATATGCAACGTAAATTTTATAATCATTGGAAAGGAAAAGAACCATGGGGAAGATTTACTGAATTGATAACTGCAGGTGTTCATAGAAGTGATCGTTATAGGATTTTAAAATTGGAAGGAAAGAGTGAAGATGATATCATGAAAGAATTTAACAAGCCTGTTCATATGAAAGTATTTTCGTACACACGTGGTGAAATTGATACGGTGATGACTCCGCTCGATTCGGTAAAATATTATAAATACTTTTTGCAATGTGGTTTTATGAGCATGGATCCCACAACAGGATATGTGAAAGCTTGGGTAGGAGGAATCAATCATAAATATTTTAAATACGATCACGTAAACATCAATTCAAAACGTCAGGTAGGTTCAACATTTAAACCAATTGTTTATACATTGGCCATGGATAATGGTTGGAGTCCGTGTTTTATCGCACCCAATCAGCCTGTACAATTTGAAGGCTATCCTGATTATGATCCTCAAAATGCCGATGGAAAATATGATACTCCTGAGATGACTTTGTATCGTGGATTGCAATTTTCGGTTAATAGAATTGTGATGTTTATCATGAAACAACTTGGTCCGAATGCTCCTCAATCGGTTATCGAACTTGCACGTAAAATGGGAATTAAAAGTGATTTGCCTCCATATCCATCTATTGCATTAGGAACAGCAGATCTTTCGGTTTATGAAATGGTAGGAGCATACTCAACATTTGCGAATAAAGGTGTGTGGACCGAGCCAATTTATCTAAAACAAATTGTCGATAAAAAGGGAAATGTTGTAAAAGTAACAATACCGAAAACCGTTGAAGCCATTAGCGAACCCACTGCATACATTATGGAAAAAATGTTGGAGCGTGTAACAGCTCACGGAACTGCTGCAAAAATTAAATACCAATATTTAATACCGGGTGCCGTTGGCGGAAAAACAGGAACTACGCAAAGTTATAGCGATGGTTGGTTTATTGGTATTACACCGAGTTTGGTTAGCGGATGTTGGGTTGGATGTGAAGACAGAGCTGTTCATTTTCGTAGCATGGATTTAGGTGCAGGCGGTGCAATGGCAATGCCTATTTGGGGTTATTACATGCAAAAAATTACAGCCGATAAAACTTTGTTTAAAATTCAACCTGAATTTGAATTGCCAAAACAACCCATTACAGTTGAAATGAATTGTGATGAGTACAACAAAGAAGATGTTAAAAAATTGGAGTTGATTGAAGAGTAATTTTATGAAGAAGATAATTGTTTTAGGTTCGGGCATGGTTGGTTCTGCAATTGCCATCGAGCTTTCTAAAAAGTTTAACGTTACTGTTGCCGATTTAAATCTTCAAAATCTTGAACGTGCAAAACGCAAATGCACTGTGTTAAACATTTTACAAATTGATGTTACCGATAAAAAAATATTAAACGAAACGCTTTCAGGTTTTGATTTAGTTGTTTGTGCAGTGCCAGGATTTTTAGGTTTTCGCACGCTTCAAACAATTATCGAAGCGAAAAAAAATGTGGTAGATATTTCTTTCTTTCCCGAAAATGCACTCGAGTTAAACGAGCTGGCAAAACAAAATAATGTAACTGCAATTGTTGATTGCGGTGTAGCTCCAGGTTTAGATAATATTATTTTAGGTTACTACAACGAATTCATATCAATTACTGATTTTGAATGTTTGGTTGGCGGATTGCCTGAAGTAAAAAAATGGCCATTTAATTATAAAGCGCCATTCTCACCAATTGATGTAATTGAAGAATATACGCGACCTGCTCGCTATGTTGAAAATGGGAAATTAATTACAAAAGCAGCGCTTACCGATTGTACACTTCATGAATTTGAACATGTTGGTCAGCTCGAATCGTTCAATTCTGATGGGTTGCGTTCGCTTATTTTTACGCTTCCTCATATTTTAAATATGAAAGAAAAAACATTGCGCTACCCTGGACATTCAGAATATATAAGGGTTTTGAAAGAGAGTGGTTTTTTTAGTGAAGTGAAAATTTCTGTGAACGGTCATGATATTTCGCCATTACAATTTACCAGCAAAATACTTTTTAATGAGTGGAAACTAGGAGAGGAAGAACATGAATTAACGGTGATGCGAGTTACTGTTAAAGGGATTGATAAAAGTGGTGCGCAGCAAAATATTGTTTTCGAAATTTTTGATCGTTTTGATGACGTAACCCAAACTTCATCAATGGCTCGAACAACAGGTTATACAGCTTGTGCGGCAGTTCATATTTTTATGGATGGACTGTTTACTGATAAAGGAGTTTATCCTCCTGAGTTAATTGGTAAGCATGAAAACTGTTTTCATTATGTGCTCAATTATTTGAGAGAAAAAGGTATTCAAATCGAACAGAAAAATTAGCCTTTTGCCAATCGGTGCATTTGGAAAATGAGTGCTGCGAAGATTAAAAATGCCACAGCCTGATGTGTTACACCAAGCCAAACAGGCACACTAAATAACAGTGTAAAAATTCCCAATGTGATTTGCAAATTCAAAATTACAAACGAAATATTAATGGCAAATTGTTGTTGCGAAGAAAGATTTAGTTCGTTTCTTTTTCGAGAAAACCACATCCAACTTACCAAGCAAAAAATGATTAAGGCAATTGTTCGATGTATAAATTGAACGACTGACATATTACTGAATAAACTTTCAAATCCTTCATTTTGAAATGAAGACGTAACAGCCGAAGCAATCCATTCATCGCCCATCTTGGGCCATGTGTTAAAAATATGTCCTGCATGTAAACCTGCTACAAAAGCTCCGTATGTAATTTGAATAAGTAACAATAAAAAAGTAAGGATACTTATCATCAGCATATTTTTTGATGCTGTACTTTTGCTTGTTTTTTCAAATTGTAAATCGAGTGCAACCCAAAAAATATATCCGAAAGTAATAAAGGCATTGACTAAATGTATTGCCAAACGGTAATGACTCACAAATGGATTGTCAACCAATCCGCTGCTCACCATATACCAGCCCAAAAAACCTTGCCATGCACCAAGCATGAAAATAAATAGGAGTTTAGGTAATAGTTTTTTGTCAATCTGTTTTTTAAAATAGAAAAATAAAAATGGAATGATAAATACAATGCCAATCATTCTGCCTACCAATCTGTGTAAATATTCCCACCAATAAATTTTTTTGAAATCGTTTACATCAAATGATGAGTTTATTTTTTGAAACTGTGGCGATATTTGGTATTTGGCAAATTCATTATTCCACTCCGATTCACTGATAGGAGGGAATGTTCCAGTAATAACTTTCCATTCTGTTATCGATAGTCCCGATCCTGTTAATCTTGTTATTCCACCAATAATTACCATTGCAAATACCAGCAAACATCCACACATCAACCAGATTATTATTTGTTGTTTATCGTTTCTCATTTCTTGCGTTGCAATTTAGAAAAGCATTTAAAATTTCTTTTAATTAATGAGATAAAAAATAGTGAGGCAAAAAAAAATCCTCAACCGTAAAGTTGAGGATTTTTGGTATTAGTTGTGAATTTTATTTCACGATTGTAATTTTCTGTGTAGCAATTTTACCCAGACCTTCAGTTCTCACAATATAAACACCTTCACTCACACCGGTCATGTCGATTTCAATTGTTTTGCTATTGTCTCTGTTGCTGATTTCTTTCACCAACGTGCCAATAATATTGTAAACTTTTACTGAAGTGATTTCACTTCCTTCAGCATCAATTGTAAATTTACCATTATTAGGGTTTGGATATAATTTCATCGCTGAAGTTCCATTTATATTTGATATTCCTGTTGATGCTTTTTGGTTTACAATAACCAATCGAGTTGCAGTTGCAGCAACATTTCCTGATGGATCAGTAAGATTATAGTTTACGTAATAGTAACCAGGTTTATCGTTGCTAACAGCACTGTAGTCTGGCGTAAAGTAAGTACTTAAACGCATTTGAGCATCTGTGTAAAAGTTATCAGTTAAAATCACACCTGGGTCAACATATTGTTGGAATCGTGGGTGATAATAAGGGTTAGCACCAACGATATTAATAACCGGAGCAATTTTATCTACCACATGAACTGTACGAGTTAATGAAGTACAGTTGTTTGATGGATCGCAAGCTGTATAAGTAATTGTGGTGTTGTTTAACGTATTCATGTTCGGACCGTTTGCAGGTGTTTTTGTCACATTCAAACTTCCTGTCGAATAGTAATTATCCGATACAGTATATCCAGGATCAACAAACACAGTTTTTACATCAATAGTCATATCTGTTTGTCCATTTAGTTTCAAAACAGGAGGCACTATATCATCAATTTTCACAACAAGCATATAAGGTGTTGCAGCATTACCCGAACCATCGGTAACATTGTAAGTTAATGTATAAGTACCCATCACATTCACATTGATCGTACCAGTTGGAGTAGCAACTAAATTCGACCAGTAATTATCAGTTACCATCACTTGATCAACATAAGCAGTACC
>CANKGI010000044.1 GCA_947481365.1 Bacteroidota bacterium
GCCGGATAATTTGTTTGGTGATTTTTATAAGCTTCGATGATTGCTTCTTCAAATTCTTTTGGTATCGGAAAAATATTCGGATCAAAATCGCCAATGGTAAAATTGTAAATTTTTTCGCCTTGTTTAATTTTCTGATTTACATCTGAAGCAAGTTTTATAATCTCTGATCCAATTAGTGTTTCTGCGAGGTTCGAAAGTTTCATGTGAGTGTAAATATTTTTATATGTTGATCAAATTAGTTTTTGATCTTTTCATATTTAGTTGAGTTTGTAACATTCATTTCAGTTAGCAAAGCAATCACTTTTGGTTTCTCGCTTGGGGTTGCATTTTTATAAATGTTAACTAACTCATCCGATTTTGCTTCAAAAAATACCTGAAGCAAAACTGTGTTAGGTGCTGTTTTATAAACACCTTGAACAAGTTCAAGACAGGCATAAATATTTTTACGTGCATCTTCAGGTTTTTTGGTCATGATGTCTAATCCCTGACGATGGTATTTGTAATATGCCTGACGAATAGGTCTGAATCTTTCGTCAAGAATATTATCAATTAAATTGTAACGAGTGCGCATCGATTTTTCAAATGGTTTCCAACCAGCTAAACCTGATTGTTGAGCATTGCTGGCAACCGATTGTGCTTTGTTAAAATAAGGGTTACCGCCAAACGAACCAAATGAATCGTAATCTAAGCCTAAAATATAGTAGGCATAAAATCCGAGAAGGGAAGTGAGGTTTGAACTATAACTATTTTCATTAAAATCGAGTCGCGAAAATTCAATGTAATCAAATTCCCAATTCTCGTCATTAAAATTGAGCAGTACTGAATTGTATGATGAAGAAAAAATTGGTCGTACGCTTTGTATTTGTGCCGATCCGGTAAAGTGATTTGTTTGAGGATCGTAATTGGTAAGGATAATTTGAATGGTGCATTCAATACGTTCGTTGGTTTGAATTTTATCAGTGCTCCATTTTGTGTTATTCATAAAATCGGTAAGCACTTGCTCAAGTGTTCTAAAAATATGCTTATCGGTAATCGCAATCTGGTTATCAATAACATTTACCTTGCAAAGTAAATCTTGCGAAAAACCTTTCGTTACAAATGTAAAAAGAACAGCAATGATGATGGTTACGTTACGCATGAATTGCGGTAATTACTTTATGAACGATATCTTGAGCCACTTCCGATTTCGACTTTAACTTGTAATCAGTTTTGATTCCGTTTCGGTCGATAATCGTAATTTTATTTGTTTGATGTTTGAATCCTGCACCTTTTGTTTTTAGCGAATTGAGAACAATAAAATCAAGATTTTTTGCTCTTAATTTTTTCGTAGCATTTTCAATTTCATTATCGGTTTCGAGAGCAAAACCAATCAGCATTTGTTTCTTGGTCTTCATTCGGCCAAGCTCTGCAAGAATGTCTTTTGTTTTACGAAGTTTAAGGTGAAGTTCGTCTCCGCTTTTTTTAATTTTTGTAATCGAAACTTTCTCGGGAGCATAATCGGCAACAGCTGCACTCATTACAGCAATATCTGTTTTTTCAAAATGCTTCACCGTTTTCTCATACATTTCTTCAGCAGAAGTAACATCAAGTCTTTTTATTTTTTCGTTTAGCTCATTTAATTCTGTTGGTCCCGAAATTAAAGTTACATCGGCACCATGACGAGCAAATTCTTCGGCAATAGCAAATCCCATTCGTCCACTCGAATGATTCCCGATGAAACGAACAGGATCAATATTTTCGTAAGTTGGTCCGGCTGTTACCAACACTTTTTTGCCTTTCAGTTTTTCAGTTGCTTTTGTATTTTGAATAACGAACTGAACAATGTCTTCAGGTTCAAGCATTCTTCCGGCACCACTCAATCCGCTGGCAAGTTCGCCATGCCCAACAGGTAAAATTACGTTGCCATAATTGCGAAGGGTTTGTAAATTATTTTGTGTTGCTGGATGTGCAAACATGTCCATGTCCATAGCAGGAGCAACAAATGTTTTACATCTTGCCGAAAGGTAAACAGCTAGCAAAAGATTATCACAAATTCCGTTTGCCATTTTACCAATGGTGTTTGCCGAAGCAGGAGCAATTAGAAAAATATCGGCCCACAATCCCAGCGAAACATGGTTGTTCCATTCACCTTCTGTGTTCGATACAAAACTACTTAATACAGGATGACCTGATAATGTTGAAAGCGTTAATGGTGTGATGAAATTTTTAGCTTCATCAGTCATTACCACTTTTACATCAGCTCCTTCTTTAACAAGTAAACGAATAAGCGTTGCGGTTTTATAGGCCGCAATGCTTCCGGTTACGCCAAGAATAATTTTTTTGTTTTTCAGCATATGCTAAATAAACTTATAAAGAATTTCTGTTTTCTTTATTTGGATTACGATGATAAATTTTGTCACTCAAAAATTCTTCAACTGCAATTAAAGTTGCTTTGGGAAGTTTTTCGTAGTAGCTAGATATTTCAATCTGTTCGCGGTTTTCAAAAACTTCTTCAAGTGTATCACTATCATTAGTAAACTCTTGAAGTTTGTTATGCAATTCCTCTTTCATTTGAGCCGAAATTTGGTTAGCACGTTTTGAAATAATTGCAAGCGACTCGTAAATGTTTCCTGTTTCTTTGTCGAATTTGCGGAGATCTCTTACAACAGTTGTTGTTGGTACTCCATTTAAATTGTTTGTAGCCATTTTATATTGATTATGATTTTTGTTCTTCTTTTTTAACTTGTGTTTTTGATTTCAATTTTCTGTATGCCGATTCTGACTTGTAATTTCCTTTTTTCAAATCATTTAAGTATTTGCTTTCGGGATATTCAGCGTTAAATATCTGCAATTGTTTAAACGCATCTTCATAACGAACTAATTTCTTGTCTTCAATACTATTATCTGCAAGTAAATAATATGATTTAACCGTTAAGTAATCCAATTCTTCTTTTTGAGGAATTTCGGGGTAATCTTTTATGACGTTTTGTAATGCAACAATTGCGCTTTTGTATTCTGTTGTATGGTAATATAATTTAGCATTTCGATAAGCTTTATAGGCAAGTTTGGCTCTTAGTTTATCCAATTGCACATTGCATTCGGCAATATATTTACTCTCGGGATAAACACTCACAAATAATCGGATTGCCTCCAGCGCTTTGTAAGTATCCGTTTGGTCTAGATACCAGGCTTGCGATTCGAGATAAAGACAGTAAGCATACATGTATAAACATTCCTCAGCCCATTGACCAGTAGGAAAATTTTCATAATATGTTTTAAACTGATAACCTGCTAAAGTATTGCTGTGTAAACCATAATTACAATAAGCACTGTAGTACATTACTTTTTCGGATGTTGATGTTCCACTAAAACCACCCTGAATTTGTTCAAACAGCGTTGAAGCCCTGTAAAAATCTTTTTTGTTATAGTAATATTGAGCAAGTTCGAGCTTTTTGTTAACGTCAGGATTTTTAAGGGTTTTCTGATATTTATTTGAACATCCCCAAAGAACTGTAATGATAAAAAATGTAATTGTTAGCTTCCTCATTTGAATTTCGAACGACAAAAATAGGTGTTTATTTCCCTTTGTCAATAGGCAAAACAGGCCATTATGCATTATATTGGTATGTAAATGAGGTGCTTGTGTGATTTTGTTCAACAAAATTTTCTTGCCAAATACCTATTTGCTTAATTTGTTAAAATGCTGATGGTAAGAGTAGTGAAAATATTTGTCCTGTTATTGTTTATCTATAATTGGAATATTTCGAAGGCTCAATTGGTTAAGTTGAGCAACGATAGTAATAAAAAAATGGCAGACTCGACTACCGTTTATTACACTTCGAAAATGCCGATTAAAAAATTAACATTATCAGACAGTATCGTCAATTTTGCATATCAGTTTTTGGGTGATAGATACAGAAGAGGAGGGACAAGTTCAAAAGGTTTTGACTGTTCAGGTTATACCATGACAGTTTTTCACAATTTTGGAATCAGGATTCCACACACTTCTGCCGGACAAGGATTAATTGGTGTTGATGTTTCTAAAAACAATATGAAGAAAGGCGATTTGATTTTGTTTAAAGGGCATAGTCGAAGAAGTAAAAGAATAGGTCATGTTGGAATAGTTATTTCTGAAAAAGGAGAACCTGTAAAATTTATTCACTCGAGTATAAGTGATGGTGTGAGAATTGATCGATTGGAGTTTGACTATTACAAAAACAGATATGTGAAAACAATTCGAGTTTCAGAGTTGTTACGAAACTGATTTGTCATTAGTTACTTTCTTTTTTATGAAAAATAGTATCACCTATGTTCTTTACTTTTGATTTTTACTTTATAATTTTCATTTTACAATTTTTACTTTTAATTAATATATGAAAACTAAATTTTACTTTCAATTTCAGACCATTTTATTTGGTTTTATTTTGTTGTTTGCATCATTCAAATCGAATGGACAAGCGCTGATATGCGGTAACACATATCCGATAAACGGAACAAATACACCACCAACCTCATTTTCAACAATTGCCAATGCTGCTGCATATGCTGTAACAAATGGAATTACAGGGTCAGGAACTGTTACTTTTCAATTACAAACCGGATATACATCCGCATCTGAACCTGCAACAGGAATTTATTTAGATTCGGTACCTGGAGCAAATGCGAGCAGAGGTATTCTTATTAAGCCGGCATCAGGTTTTTCTGCAACAATTTCTGGATCGGATACAGCACGAGGAAGAATTAATTTTAGAAATTGCAGCTATTACACCATTGACGGACGTCAAGCCGGAACAGGAACTGCATCGATGACAATCACTAATACTTATGCTGTTGCAACAGATAGTTCGAGTGCAGTTAGGTTTACGAATGGTGCTAATAATAATGTGATTAAGTATTGCATTTTACAGAGTTCTGCTAAATCAGTTACAAATAGTGGTGTTGTATATTTTGGAGTTGGCAATACGTATTCGGGAAATAGTTTTAACACAGTTGAATATTGCAATATTGATGGAGCATCAAGTTCACATAATGGTATTTGCTCATTTGGAAGTTCAGCTTCAACTGCAGTAGAAAATACTTCTGATACAATCAGGAACAACAATATTTATGATTATTACAATAATGCAGGAGCAAGTGGAAACGCTGGAATCAGAATTCAAACTGGTTCTAATGCTTGGTATATTTCAGGAAATAGTATTTATCAAACTACTACGAGAGCTTACACAGGTAATAATTTGCATTATGGAATTTTAATTGGAGAAGGTTCATATTTTCAAACTGATTATTACACGATAACGAATAATTCGATTGGTGGCAGTGCAGCATCAGCATTAGGAATGATGAATATTACCAATAGTACAGGTGTTTGTGGGCATGCAGGAATTTATATGTATTTGGGAAACGGTTCAACCATTTCAAACAATGTGATAAAAAATATTTCTGTTTCATACGGAACAGCTAGTGGTTCATATAGTAATGCTGGTATTTATAGTTTTTTAAAATATAGTGGAACAGTAAACATCATTAACAATACAATTGATACAACACAATTTACCAATACACTTGGATTGGTAACGTATTCGGGTATTCAATTAGATAATAAAATGGATACCACATATGCTAAAAATATTTCACCCGTTTTTAATGTTACAGGAAACGCTGTTAAAAATATAACTTTAAATACAACTGGAGTATTGAACACCGTGTTATACGGAATGAAAATGGCAACTACAACTGTTACCAATCAAGGCAGTGGATATTTTTGTAATTTAACCGTTAATGCAAATACAAACACCATTGATGGATTAAAAAGTAATGGTATAGGTACAGGATCTTATTGCTATGGAGTTTTAGCGAATGCAACAAATACAGGAACTTCTATTCATTTAATGAAGATATATCCAACGATAACGAATAATACGATTAGAAATATTTATAGCAATGGAACGATTGCTTCCAATTCTAGTCCGAATGCTGGTGGTATCATTTTTACAAATACCACAACTGGAGGAGGAGTTTATACCGATACCGTTAGAATTAGAAGCAATACTATTTATAATATTTATGGTCAAAATACTTCAGATCTAAATATTTCAGTTGGAGGAATTTTTGTAAACAGAGGAAGAACTGATATCACTAAAAACAAAATTTATAATTTATATAATGCAGCATATGCTTCTTTTAATACACCAAACGTATACGGAATTAATATTTATAGTTTGGAAGCAAATAGTTCGGTTGATAATAATTTTATTTCAATAGGCGATACAGCAACTACAAATCAAGCTGCGTTTGGAATTGTAAATGCATTATCCGCATCATATGCTTTAAATGTTTATAACAACACCATTCTAATAAGTGGTTCGTCTACAAACAAAAATTCAGCTGCAATACTAAGAGGCGACCCTTCAACTTTTGCTGGTATGTCGACAGCAATTAATTTAAATAATAATTTACTAGTAAACAGAAGAACAAGCTCTGTAAGCAATGTAGCTATAGCAATGCCTGGAACTGCTGCTTTCTTGAGCGATTATAATACACTGCTTACTAATTCAGCTTCAAGCGTTGGGTATTATAATGCATCAAATTATGGTTATACAAATTGGGATTCGGTAACAGGAACAGATAATTATTCGTATTTCGGTGTTGTTAATGCTACTACCAATTTTGCTGTAAATCCACCTACAATTAGTTTAAGCGATTTGTTCACAAATGTAAATTATTCATCGGCAGCTAATCTATTAATTAATAATGCAAACACAACTTGCTGGATGTTGTTCGGAAAAGGAATTGCAATTCCAAGTTATGGTTTAGATTTTCTTTCACAAGCAAGATCAACAACCTTGGGTGTTCCGGTTTGTATAGGCGCTAATGAATTTTCAACAACCACAACTCCTCCAAATAATTTTAATATGGGGAACTACGCTACAAATGATTCAATAACAGCTTTTTTTGGAGGACGCAAGGTTTTACGTATTGTATGGGGCACATTAGCATTACCTTTTACATCTGCTTATTATTCGGGCAAAACAAATTCAACTTATATTTCAGGGAAAAATGTAAGTGCAAGCTATTGGGCTATCACACCTACTGGAGGCTCAACTATTACGTATTCAGTAAAAATATTTTATGGACCACACGAAAAGGGAACGATTGTTAATTCTAACACTTCAACTAGGTTAGCTTACTATTCAGGAGCTACGTGGAATTTATTTTCTTCGTCATATGCTGATATAACTCAATATCCGCAAGTCGCAACAATAGTTGGTTCGACTAGACAGTTAAATTCTATAACTGCCTTTTCTTTAACTGACAATGTGAATTCACTTCCAATAAACTTAATTGAATTTATTGGAACAAAATCAAATGAAGATGTCTTACTCAATTGGGCAACAGCTTCTGAGCTTAATAATAAATATTTTGCTGTTGAGCGTTCGTTTGATGGAAGTAATTTTATCGAAATTGGAAAAGTAAAAGGTGCAATGAACAGCAATGTTTTAAATAGCTATAGTTTTACCGATAAAGAAGTTCAATTATTAAATACCAAAATTGTTTACTATCGTTTAAAACAGGTTGATGCAAATGGCGAATTTGGCTACTCAAAAACTGTTAATGTTAAATATGATGTAACAACAAATCATACTGTAATTGTTGCACCAAATCCGTTTAATGATAAAGTAGGAATTTCTTTTTCTGATAAACCATCAACCATACATATTACTGATGTTTGCGGGAAAGTAATTAGAGAATTTTCGACAGTAAATTTGATAGAGAATAGTTTGATAATTGATTTAACAAATTTTGAACAAGGCGTTTATTTTGTTAATTTAATTTATCAAGATGGACAGCAAACACAAAAAATAATAAAGGCAAATTAATTAGATTGAATTGATTGATAAAAAGGAAGCTTATGGCTTCCTTTTTTATTTTATTGAAAAATATAACTTTGTGTAGCTTATTGATCATAAAATGTATAAACATTTATTCTATATACTTGTCATTTTACTACTCGTTGTTTCTTGCTGTGATGAACGTTCTACAAGTGATTCACCTTATAATGTTTACTTCACTGATCGCACTATTATTCAAAAAATTAAAGTTAAAGAAATCAATAAAACTTTTGTGGTAAATAATTCAGTTGCCTATTTATTCCTGAATCCTCAGGGGAATATCTCAACATTTACTATTTACACAGCTTCTGATAGTGGCACTTTTTCTATTTCATATACCCGTCAATTTACCTACGAAAGTGATAAATGCAATTCAACGTTACGAATAGTTTATGATGCAAAAATAGCTTCATCAACTTTTAATAATGTACAGATAAATCCATATTATAACGAAAAACCTATCATTGAAATCACTCGCTAAAATAGCCATTGTTGTAACATTTGTCTTGTTATCAATATCAATTAAGGCACAGGTTTTTGATACCACTCAAACAACTATTTTAATCAGTGCACGTATTCGTCCGATGGCATTTAATTTTAATTTGTCGGCAGCTTCAGAATTTTCTATTCAACTAAAATTAAAAAATGTTTCAGTTGCTCCAGTTTTTAAATTCGGTTTAGCTAATTATCATGTTCAGATAGATAATGTAAGAAATGTTGATTATGTAATTTCTTCATCATTTGTAAAACCAGGACTTATCGTCTATTTCAACGCTATTAAAAATGGCAGTGTCTTTTATATTTCTGAAAGTTATTCCGTTTGCAAAATGTCGCATAATATGAATATGACAGTGAGCGATTACATTTGGGGAACTTCTGTTTATCATTTTAATAATGATGTTACTGTTAACTCATTTGAGACTGAGTTTGGCGAAATATTTACGATTTATAAAAGATTAAAAGGCGTAAGCGGCCTAACAGTGAACTTTAAAGATGGTTTTGTTAACCCATTTAATCAAATTGTTGGTTTCGAAAACTCTACAACATTTTTACCGGGGGCAGGTTATGGGAGTAAAGTTGCAGTCGATTTCTTTATAGGCATAGCAATGGCAATCGATTAACACCTTCGACAAACAATTTTACCATTCTGCTGTTTATTGATAAACGTATTAAAATAGTTGCTTAAATATTTTATTTTCGCAGCCTGTAAATAGCAATGACCGAAGAAGTAAATATAATAGATAAAGTTACCAATCAGGATTATCAATATGGTTTTAGTACCGATATTGAAATGGATACTGCTCCAAAAGGATTGAGTGAAGACACCGTTCGGTTTATTTCGGCTAAAAAGAAGGAACCACAATGGATGCTTGATTGGCGCTTAAAAGCCTATCATCATTGGTTGAAAATGGAAGAGCCAACCTGGCAAAATTTTTCTTACCCTAAAATTAATTATCAGGATATTATTTTTTATGCTGCGCCTAAAGTTAAGAAAACGCTGAATAGTCTAGATGAAGTTGATCCCGAATTGTTAAAAACTTTCGACAAATTAGGAATCAGTTTACTGGAGCAGAAAAGACTAACTGGAGTTGCTGTTGACGCTGTTTTTGATTCGGTATCTATTGCCACAACTTTTAAAGCACAACTCAAAGAAAAAGGAGTTATTTTTTGCGCAATAAGTGAAGCAGTTCATGAACATCCTGAACTTGTAAAAAAATATTTAGGTTCTGTTGTTCCTCATACCGATAATTATTTTGCAGCTTTAAATGCAGCTGTATTCAGCGATGGTTCGTTTGTTTATATACCCAAAGGTGTTCGTTGCCCAATGGAGCTTTCTACTTATTTTAGGATAAATGCCGAAAATACCGGTCAGTTCGAAAGAACAATGATTATAGCTGATGAGGGAAGTTATGTTTCATATCTCGAAGGATGTACTGCTCCCATGCGTGATGAAAATCAATTACATGCAGCAGTGGTAGAGTTGGTATCTGAAACAAATGCCGAAATAAAATATTCTACAGTTCAAAACTGGTATCCCGGAGATAAAGAAGGCAAAGGCGGTATTTATAATTTTGTTACCAAGAGAGGAATTTGTGAAGGTGCTAATTCGAAAATAAGTTGGACCCAAGTTGAAACAGGCTCGGCCATCACTTGGAAATATCCAAGTTGCATATTAAAAGGTGAGAATTCAACAGGAGAATTTTTCTCTGTGGCTGTCACCAATAATTACCAACAAGCTGATACCGGAACAAAAATGATTCATATCGGTAAAAATTCGAAGAGTCGAATTGTTTCAAAAGGAATATCAGCAGGTAAATCACATAATTCATACAGAGGTTTGGTTAGAGTGAATAAGAAAGCAAGTGGAAGTAGAAATCATACTCAATGCGATAGCATGTTGATTGGTGATAGATCAGGAGCTCATACATTTCCATATATCGAAATAAACAATAAAACTGCACAAGTTGAACATGAAGCCAGTACATCAAAAATTGGTGAAGATCAATTGTTTTATTGCAAGCAACGAGGAATTGGTATGGAAGAAGCCATCAGCTTAATTGTAAATGGTTTTTGTAAAGAAGTACTAAACCAATTACCAATGGAATTTGCAGTTGAAGCACAAAAATTATTGGCGGTAAGTTTAGAAGGCTCAGTTGGATAATGTCAATCAATGGTAATTCAATTGTCATACTTTGTCACTCATGTTTTAAACAATCTAATATCAATGGATGACAACCTAATGACAGCGTAGCGAATGACAAATTTTATATTAATCAAAAAGTAAATGTTATCAATAAAAAATCTACAAGCAGAAATTGAAGGGAAGAAAATTCTCAATGGAATTAATCTCGAGGTTAAACCCGGAGAAGTTCATGCCATCATGGGCCCCAATGGTGCAGGGAAAAGTACATTATCATCGGTTCTTGCCGGACGTGAAGATTATACCGTTACTGGTGGAGAAGTTATTTTTAACGGCAAAAACTTACTTGATCTTTCACCAGAAGACAGAGCTCGTGAAGGGGTGTTTTTGGCATTTCAATATCCTGTTGAAATTCCGGGTGTGAGTACTACCAATTTTTTAAAGACTGCAATCAACGAAAAAAGAAAGTACCATGGTTTAGAGCCAATGGAAGCTACCGATTTTTTGAAAATGATGCGTGCTAAGATGGAATTTGTGGAGATGGATAAAAGTTTAACTTCACGTAGTTTGAATGAAGGTTTTAGTGGTGGCGAGAAAAAGCGAAATGAGATATTTCAAATGGCTATGCTAGAGCCTAAACTTGGTATACTAGATGAAACTGATTCGGGATTGGATATTGATGCATTGCGATTGGTTTCAAATGGAGTCAATAAATTACGAAATAAAGAAAATGCTTTTATCGTCATTACGCATTACCAAAGATTACTCGATTATATTGTTCCTGATTTTGTACATGTATTATACAAAGGACGTATCGTAAAATCAGGCGATAAAGAATTAGCCAAAGAACTTGAGGTGAAAGGTTACGATTGGATTAAACAAGAAGTTGAAGCTGCTCAGTAAATGAAATTACACGAATTAATTAAAGAAAATTTTCAAAAAGAAAATACTTATTCTGTATCTGAAAAGATGAGGGTTGATGAAGCTTTTGGGATATTCGATAAGTTGGGAATTCCTTCAACAAAAAATGAGGAATGGAAATATACCAATCTGAAAAATATTGCCGAAAAGGAATTCAAAATTGAATCTTCATTAAAAAATATTTCTGATTTTTATAGCAAATTATCAATCCAAAATATCACGTCAAATCGATTGGTTTTTGTGAATGGAATTTATTCTGAAACGTTGTCAAATATTATCGAAAAAGATAAAACCATTTTGATTGACAATATTTTTTCTGCTCGAAAAAATCATACTGAAATTTACAATAATCATTTTAGCAAGTATGCAAAAATTGAAGGACTAGCGCTTAATGCCATGAATGCAGCGTTGTTAAACGATGGAGCATTTGTATTTGTACCCAAAGGTAAAGTTGTTGAACATCCTATTTTGATAATAAATATTACCGATTCAGTAGAATCGAATATTTTATCACAACCACGAAATTTAATTGTAGTTGAAAAAAGCGCTAATGTAAAATTGATTGAGGCGTATTATTCAACCGGTAAAAATGCATCATTTACGAATGTTGTTTCCGAAATTTATGCTGATGAAAATGCGTGTGTAGAACACTATAAAATTCAGCAACAGGTAGGCGAATGTTATCAGAATAATTTCACACAATTTTTTCAGGAAGCCAATACAACAATTAATCAGGTTACATTAACCCTTGATGGAACAGTGGTTCGCAATAATTTACATTTTTATATGAATGGAGAAAATTGCAATACTTTGTTATATGGATTATATCTGGCAACTGAAAACAATCACATCGATAACCATACACGTGTTGATCATGCGAAACCAAATTGTTACAGTAACGAATTGTATAAAGGGATTTTAAAAGATAAATCTACGGCAGTATTTAATGGAAAAATAATGGTTCACCTTGATGCACAAAAAACAAATGCGTATCAACGTAATCAGAATATTTTATTAAGCGATGAAGCAACAATCAATACAAAGCCGCAATTGGAAATTTTTGCCGATGATGTGAAATGTTCCCATGGAGCAACAGTTGGTCAGCTTGAAGAAGAACCGATGTTTTACTTACGCTCTCGTGGGATTCCAGAAAATGAAGCACGTAAAATGTTACTCAATGCATTTGCCGATGCAATTGCCGAAGAGATAAAAATTCCTGAATTGGTTTCTATACTTGAGCAAGAAATAAACAATAAACTGTAGTGGTAAATTCGAAATTAGACATTGAATCAATTCGAAAACTGTTTCCGGTTTTACATCAGCATGTAAACGGCAAGCCATTAATTTATTTTGATAATGCTGCAACTACACAAAAACCTTTATCTGTAATTCAAGCAATAAATAATTTTTACGAAAAGGATAATTCAAACATACATCGAGGCATTCATACACTGGCAGAACGCGCTACATTAGCATTTGAAGCCACACGTAAAACTGTTCAACAGTTTATTAATTCAAATGAATCGGAAGAAATAATATTTACAAAAGGAACTACTGACGGTATAAATTTAGTTGCTCAAACTTTTGGTAAAGCAAATCTGAAGGCAGGAGATGAGGTGATTATTTCTTCAATGGAACATCACAGCAATATTGTTCCATGGCAAATGATTTGTGAAGAAAAAGGAGCGATTTTAAAAGTAATTCCTATAAACGATGCAGGCGAATTGTTAATAGATGGATTTGAAAAATTACTTTCAGCTAAAACAAAAATAGTGTCGGTTGTATATGTGTCGAATGCATTAGGGACAATCAATCCAATCAATGATATTATACTAAAAGCACATGCTGTAGGAGCAAAAGTTTTAATAGATGCTGCTCAGGCTGTCTCACATTTAGATATAGATGTTCAGCAATTGAATTGTGATTTTTTAGTTTTTTCTGCACATAAATTATACGGACCAACAGGTGTTGGTATACTTTATGGAAAACGTGAATTGCTTGATGCAATGCCGCCCTATCAAGGAGGTGGAGAGATGATAAAAGAAGTAACTTTTGAAAGTACTACATACAACGATATTCCATACAAATTTGAAGCTGGAACTCCAAATATTGCAGACGTTGTTGCATTTAAATATGCAATCGATTTTGTAAATGAAATTGGCAAAACAGAAATTCGTCATTACGAAAATGAATTGTTAAAATATTGCGTAGAAGGTTTTAATTCAATTGACAAATCATCAAATCATCAAATCATCAAATTGTATGGAACCGCCAAAGAAAAGGTATCTGTTCAATCATTTACCATAAACGGAATGCACCATTTTGATGCCGGAATGATGCTTGATGCAAAAGGAATTGCTGTACGTACTGGTCATCATTGCACACAACCTTTGATGAAATATTTTGGAATCGAAGGAACCATTCGAGCATCGTTTGCTGTGTATAATACAAAAAATGAAATTGATGTATTTATTGAGGCGATTGATAAATTAGTTAATTCGAAATTGAGATAAAACAAATGCAAACAATAAACGAAGTTCAAAACGAAATCATCGAAAACTTTTCATTATTTGAAGAGGATATGGAAAGTCGTTTGTTTTATTTAATGGACTTGGGTAAAAAGTTGCCAGCAATGGATGATTCTCATAAAACCGAAGATTACATTGTTAAAGGTTGTCAGAGTAAAGTGTGGTTGTTTCCAATGTTTGAAAAAGGTAAAATTTATTTTGAAGCAGATAGCAATACAGAAATTACAAAAGGATTAGTTTATTTGCTGGTAAATTTATGGAATGATCGTACTGCTGATGAAATATTAACTACCGATTTATTTTTTATAGATAAAATAGGAATGAGCAAAATGATTGGTTCGCAACGCAGCAATGGTTTTGCCAGTATGATAAAACAAATGAAAATGTATGCTGTTGTATTTAAAGAAAAAAGCATTTAGCTATCAGTTTTTAACCTCTGGCAAAAGAGAGTTAACAGCTAACAGCTAATAGCCAAAAGCTAATAATGGAAGAAGAAAAAGAAAATAAGAGTTTCATGTCGGTTCGCACTTTTGTTGATGTGCAGAACGAATCTATAAATGTTTTGCAATCGATTTTCGATCCCGAAATACCTGTAAATATTTACGAGTTGGGATTGATCTATGAGGTGAATGTTTCGATGGATTTGAATATTGAAATTATCATGTCGCTTACTTCTCCGTTTTGCCCAGCAGCTCAAAGTATGCCTGCCGAAATAAAAGAGAAATTATCATTGATTACAGGTGTAAAAGAAGTGGAAGTGAAAGTTGTTTTTGACCCGCCTTGGACACAAGATATGATGAGCGAGTCGGCAAAATTGCAATTAGGATTTTTATAGTTTCAACAATACCTTTGGTTATTGACTCTCAAATTCTAATTTCATAATAATGAGAACATTTTATTTATTCTTTTCCGTTTTAATAAGTGTTTTCCATCATCTTAATGGAAACTATTTTCCATCTAAAAATCATTCAAATCAAACGAATATTATTAAATACAACCAACTCAATGAGGCTAAATATGTTCTTGTTGTTGGCTCCAAAAAAGAAAGTGGAGATATAAGTGTTGATGAGATTATAAAAATAGATTCAATATACATTGAATCATATTATAAAACTGGCAAAAAAGAATTGATTCACATCAAGTCTTTTCAAGTTGGTTATATTCCAAATGTGGGTAGTTTTGAAGGTCATGAAATAAATGGGTCAATTTTACCACAAAGTGTAAAAACATTATTTGCTAAAGCTAAACGGGGAGATAAATTTATTTTCGCAAACATTAAGGTTTCCGACCCAAAATGTTTAGTTAGCACTTTAACACTTAGGATTAAGTAATTATTTATAAAATAATATCACTTATCACAGGCATATGATCGGAGGGATAATATGTTCCATCATTATCATGAATTACTAAATAATTTTTTGGCTTTAATTTTTTCGAACAGAGGATATAATCTATTCGTTTACAATTTTTATTCGCAGTTTCAAAACCGCAAAATGTTGCCTCTTTATTATCGGTTCCAGCTGCATCATTAAATAATTGATCACCGGTATTCATTAAATTCTGATAGGCTTCTTCTGATGGTTCAGTATTCAAATCTCCAATCAAAATAAAATTATTTTTTCCTGCTATTAATTTGATTTTCTCTTTAATCAGAAGCGCACTTTTTTCTCGAGCAACTTTACCTACATGATCAAAATGCGTGTTAAATACATAAATTATTTTACCAGATTTTGAGTGTTTCAGTTTAACCCAAGTTGCTATTCTTGTTAATGCAGCATCCCAACTTTTGCTGCCGGCAATTTCAGGTGTTTCTGATAACCAAAAATAGTTTCCATCTAATTTTTCAAATATTGTTTTGTCAAAAAGTAGAGCAGCATATTCACCTTTTTGTTTTCCGTCATCTCGTCCAACACCAAAACTTTTATATTTTACTAAACCCGAGTTTAAATCATTTAATTGATTAACTAAAACTTCTTGCAATCCAATAATTGCAGGATGGTATTTAAGAATTAATTTCTTTACTTTTTCTTTTCTGTTACTCCATTTATTTATTCCGTCAGCGGCATTATCGTAGCGAATATTATAACTCATCACTGTGAAACACTGTTGAGCGTGTGCAAAAACAGTATAGAAGCACAGTAAAATTAATAATGATTTAGATTTCATGTTCATATTATGTTTCAATATTAAACACTTATCA
>CANKGI010000045.1 GCA_947481365.1 Bacteroidota bacterium
TACAAAAGAAAGGCGGTGGAATAGTTTACTCTGTTGACGAATTGTTATTCAAATGATGTAATGGAATGAATATGCTCAAGCATTATTTTCGAATGCTCAATTTCTAATTTCAGCAAAATAATTTTAGGGTCGTTTGTTTTTAATTTAGCCAAATTTTCTTCGGCTTCATTCATTTTAGTTTCGTAAACTTTAGCAATGTTATTTTCAATAACCTTTAGCATCATTTTGCCGTAAACATCGTAATCTTTTATCTTTAAGTAATAAGTTCTCAACCCTGGAATTGCTTTTAAAATAATACTGCTGTCAGATCTGCTTAAGTAATGTCCGTAGCTGTTTAATATGCTAAAACGACTGTATCCATATTTGCCAAATGAATTTTCAAAATAACTTATCTGATCACCTTTTGCATTGGAAGCAATTAAATCAGCACAAACTACCTGAATGGTTCCGTTGTTTAATTTTTTAAATCGATTAGCAGTGTTTAATGCAAGTTCTTCATCGGTTTCATTAATTGCTTTTAAGGCTACTGCTACAACATGATAAGACGAATCATTAGTAGCCTGTAAAAATTCATTTTTATATTTTGCAGCATCAATATTTTTCAACAATTCAATTGCATCTGCACGTAACGTTGATGATTTATCATTTCTCAATACTGTAATAATTTTGTCGGCATAAAGTTTTTTGTTTTGTTCGGAAAGTCTTTCAATTATTTTTAGGGCAAGTTTTTTTATACCACTGTATTCATGGTTTAACGCATAACTGATACACGACATTGTTTCTGTGTTCAAACTGTCGTTCATGTTTGCAATAATTTTTTCGCAGGCATAACTTTTATCCATAAACAATGGAGCATGCAAAAACATGAAGTAATATTCTTCAATCGGCTTTATTTCATTAATTGTTGCCAACATCATCTTTTCAGAGTCGAAGTTTAGTAAGTCGATTTTCTTTTCGGAACTGAAATGAAATTCTTCGGTTTGCTTAGAAATGGTAATCGTTTCTTTTTTAATCTTACCACCCGAGTAAAAGGCTATTTCTACTGGCAATTGAAAAATTCCGATTGATGAATCCTGAATTTGTGAAACAGACATCGTTACATTTTTATGTTCAACATCGTACTTGTATGATATATTTAATTGCGGATGTCCTTTTCCTAAAAACCATTGGTTAAAAAACCAATTTAAATCTTCACCTGTAACTTCTTCAAACGCTAAACGTAAATCATGAATTTCTGCTGTTTTAAATTTATGTTTTGTTAGATAATGTTGAAGTGATTTAAAAAATGCATCATCGCCTACATATTTGCGAAGCATGTGTAACACCAGCGAGCCTTTTTGATAAGAGATTACATCAAATAAATCTTCGCGATTTCGGTAGTTGTAACGAATTAAATTTGTTTTGTGTTTGTTTCTCTGAGCCAAGTATGCCGAAAGGTTTTCGTCAAAACGATCATCAGCTTCCATTCGACCATATTTGTATTCATCCCACAAATACGAACCATACGTTGCGAATGATTCGTTCAATGGAATATTCGACCACGATTCGCAAGTAACAAGGTCGCCAAACCAATGATGAAACAATTCATGAGAAATAATACTCTCATAGGAATTGTCGAGATGTTCACGAGCATCATGATTCAGTCCTTCGAAATGCACCACAGCAGAAGTGTTTTCCATCGCACCGCTCACAAAATCACGAACAACAACTTGCGAAAATTTATCCCAAGGATAATCAACGCCAAGACGTTTTGAAAAGCACTCGAGCATTTCGGGTGTATTCCCAAAAATTAATTTCGCATATGGTTTATAAGCTGGCTCAACATAATAATTCACATCTACTGAATCTCTCCACGAATCTTTTACAATTTCAAATTCGCCAACAGCCATCATAACCAAATATACTGAAGATGGTAGCGATTGTTTCCAATAATCAGTATGTGTTTTATCGGGATTGATGTGCGAATAAATCATTTCACCATTCGAAAGTGTTACATCTTTTTCATCAGCAGTGATGAATATTTCATGTGTCATTTTTTCATTCGGAACATCTATCGTTGGAAACCATCCTGAGTTCGATTGGGTTTCTCCCTGAGTCCATATTTCACGAGGTTTATCAGGATCTTTACGTAAAGGATTGATAAAGTAAATTCCTTTTGCATCGCTTATTGCAGCACTTCCTTTTATTTTGTTTTCGTTTGGTTTTGCAATGTAGTCGATGAAAATTTTATATATTTCATTGTTCGTAATCGTTCTTCCCAAATTAATATGTATAACCGATGAATCATAAGTGTAGCTTAAATTTTGAGTATCTTTTCCAATCATTGCCACACGTTTTAATTCAAAACTTTTTGCATCGAGGTTAAGTGTCGAAACCGGATAAAAATAAGGTTTGATAGTAATGGTAGCTTTACCAATTACCTGTTGTTTTTCGTAATTAAATCGAATGTCGAGAATAGTATGAAGAATATCGTTTACATGTTTAGCGGATGGCTGATAGGTTCCTTCACCTTTTTGTCGTGGTGCGTTTACAGTAAATTCTTTATAAATTTTATGAACTTCATTTTTTGGTTTACTGTTTTTATTTACTTTGCACTGGCTCAGCAGGGTTATTAAAAGCAAAAGTGTGAAGCTAATTCTGAATTGCATGAATTGGTGGGTTTGAGGCACAATTAAATCATTTTATTTTAAAACAAAAAAATGCTCAAGATAAAAGTAAACGAAACGAACGAATTACAAGTTGATGTTTCAGAAAATATAGTTAAGATTAACGGTAAATCTATATCAGCAGATTCGGTAAAAATTGGTGAAGATAAATTTCATTTTTTAGTGGATGACCAATCCTATACAATAGAGTTAATTGGTAAAAATGAAACAGGAAAAGAAATGCAGATTGTTGTGAATGGTGTAAAACAAAATGTATTGGTTCAGGATGAGTTTGATGAGTTGCTAAAAAAACTCGGAATGGATAAACTGAATACAAGCAAAATGAATGAAGTAAAAGCACCAATGCCGGGATTGGTATTACGAATGATTGTTGCCGAAGGTGATCATGTTGCTAAAGGCGATGCATTGCTTGTGCTTGAAGCCATGAAAATGGAAAATATTATTAAAGCAACAGGTGATGGTGTTGTAAAAAAAATATTGGCCCAAATAAAACAGGCTGTCGAGAAAAATCAGGTATTAATTGTAATGGAATAATAGAAAGTTATTTTTCTATTGCATGTTTTCCTAATCCAATAAAATCTGCAGGAGCGCGGTATCCTGCCGTTTTCAAAATCAACTTATCATTTTTATCAAGATAAATAAGTGATGGATAACCGTCAATTTGAAATCGTTGTGCTAGTTCAAAACCTTCACCAACTTCACCATCTACTTCAACACAAACAAAATTATCGTTATAAAATTTCCCTACTTCGGCATTTGTAAAAGTATTTCTTTTAAGCATTTTACAAGGTCCGCACCACGATGCTGATATGTCGAGGAAAATATGTTTTTTTTCTTTTTTTGCTTTGGCAACTGCTTCTTGCCAAGTTCCTTTGAAGAAGTTAATTCCTGTTCCTTCTTGTTTTATTGATTGAACATTAGCAAAAAGAAAGAAGGAAAAAAGAACAGGAATGATGATCAGTATTTTCTTCATGCTATTTCTGCTCGTCTTGTTTTGGGTCAATCATTTTTAATACATCATGACTAAAACCTGTTTGACTAAATCCTCCATCATGGAAAAGATTTTGCATAGTTACCATACGGGTATAGTCGCTAAACATGGCAATGCAATAATCGGCACATTCGGCAGCTGTGGCATTTCCTAGTGGAGAAAGTGCTGCGGCATAATCAAATAAATCACCTAATGCTTTTACACCCATTCCGGCTGTAGTTTTTGTTGGCGACTGAGAAATGGTGTTTACCCTAATTTTCTTTGCTTTTCCAAATCGATATCCAAAGCCACGTGCAAAACTTTCAAGTAATGTTTTTGCATCACCCATTTCATGGTAATCAGGAAAAATACGTTGAGCACCGATGTAAGTTAATGCGATAATTGAACCCCAATCGTTTATTGCATCTTGTTTCCAGCAAGTTTGCATCAAACGATGAAACGAAATAGATGAAATATCAAATGTTTCGTGCATCCATTTGTAATCAACATCAGTATAATCGCGGTCTTTACGAATATTCAAACTCATACCAACTGAGTGAAGCACAAAGTCAATTTTACCTCCCAATATCTCCATCGATTTTGTAATGAGGTTGTTCATGTCTTCATCTTTGCTCACATCACAAGGTATAACCTGAGCGTTGTTACATGCTTTAGCCAAAATGTTTATTTCTCCCATTCGCATGGCAACCGGAGCGTTTGTTAAAACAAATGTTGCACCTTCTGCATGTGCTTTTTCAGCTACTTTCCACGCAATCGATTTATCGTTCAGCGCTCCAAAAATTATTCCTTTTTTACCTTTTAATATTCCGTTCGACATGTTTGTACTAAGCTTTGTTATAAATGTATGGTTGGGTTGTTAATTGTTGCAAAACTATTCAACTTAAGCAACTTATCAACTAAATTTGCTTCGGGGTGCAAGTATAAATTTTTACTTTTAGATTTGGCAATAGTATTTAAAAAGATTTTGAACAGATTTTTAGTCGTTTTTTTAGCGTGTATTTCATTTTGGGCTTCAGCCCAAACTGCTCATAAATTCAGTCATAGCGAGTATCTTCACGGACAGTTATCTTCTTTAAAAACTTGCTTTGATGTAAAGCAATATGAAATAACCGTTAAAGTCGACCCCGAAAAGCACTTTATCTCGGGTAATAATATCATCAGTTTTAAAGTGTTAAGCAACTTTAAGAAAATGCAACTCGATTTGTTTGCTGAAATAGAAATCGACAGCATCATTTTTGAATCAAACAAACTCAATTTTACACGCGATAACAATGCTTTTTTTGTTGAGTTTAGCGAGAAATTAGTTAAAAATACAAATCATCAACTCGTTATTTATTTCGAAGGAGCGCCACGTGCGGCAAAAAATCCACCATGGGATGGCGGCTTTGTATGGAGCAAGGATAGTGACGGAAAACCATGGGTTGGTTTAGCTTGCGAAGGATTAGGTGCAAGTTGCTGGTTGCCTTGTAAAGATCATTTGAGCGATGAAGCCGATAGCATGAAAATGCATTTGATAGTTCCCGATTATTTAATGGGTGTATCTAATGGAAAACTGATCAGTAGTAAAAAATTAGGTGATGGATTTGCTCAATATTATTGGCAGGTTCTTAGTCCCATCAACAATTACAACATCACCATCAATATTGGTAATTATGTTCATCTAAGTGATAAATATGTTTCGAATTTTAATTTATCGCAAAGAAGTTTATACCTCGATTATTATGTACTCAAACAGAACGCACAAAAAGCAGCACTTTATTTTCATGATGAAGTAAAAAAAATGTTGGATTGTTTTGAAACTCGTTTTGGTACATATCCTTTTTATCAGGATGGTTACAAATTGGTTGAAACGCCTTACTGGGGCATGGAGCACCAAAGTTGTGTTTCTTATGGAAACGATTACAAAAAAAACAAATGGAACTTTGATTTTATCATTGTGCACGAAAGCGCTCACGAGTGGTTTGGTAACAGTTTGAGTTGTGTTGATCCTGCCGAAATGTGGATTCACGAATCGTTTACAACCTATGCCGAAGCATTGTATATGGAGTGTCATTACGGATACGAATCATATGTAAATTATTTAAAAAGCCAGAAAGGAAATATTGAAAACAAAGAGCCAATGATTGGTCCGTATGATGTTTACTTTCATGGAAGAAAAGATAACGATATTTATTATAAAGGTTCATGGATGTTGCACACTTTGCGAAGTGTAATTGATAACGATTCGACATGGTTTGCACTGTTGCTCGAGTTAAACTTTCGGTATCAAAAAAGCAATGTAACAACTGCAACTATTATCCATTTTTTTAATACGTATAGCAAACGAAATTTTTCTCCGTTTTTCAAACAATATTTATATGAAAAAGATATTCCCGAGTTTGATTATAAAATTGTGGAGAAGGAGGGACGACAAGAATTGCATTATCGTTGGCGCAACACCATTAAAGGTTTCGAGATGCCAATAAAAATGACCATTTCGAAAGATTTGTTTGAATTTGTGTATCCATCAAAAAGCTGGCAAGTATTGGATTTAAATTTTTCGAATCCCGATGATTTTAAAATTCAAAGCGATAGATTTTTAATTAATGTGAAGAAGATAAAATGACAGCATTCTTCAGAGCTTTAGCTCAACTTGTTTTAAGTGTTATTTACAAAAATCTCTTTATAAAAATGTGGCTAAAGCCATTCGGTATTTGGTTTTGTATTCCCCGTGCTGAAGCACGGGGAAATAAATTGCCCCGACCTGAAGGTCGAGGCAATGGATATTTGCTGAGAGAAAAACATCTTAAATTACATTCTTGTATATATCAAATAAATCCCAGACTTGAAGGTCGGAGCAAGTGATAACGCGATAAATTACAGGGCTGTATTTTTGATTGCCCCGACCTTCAGGTCGGGGATAAAAGATGACAACATATTTAGGGCTTTAGCCCCATTATTTATTAGCCATTAGCTTTCTGAAATTTAGGATGTAGTTTTTTACTTCGTTTATGAAAAGTTTGTCCTTTCAGTTCTTTTGAAACAACAGAAATATTTCCATCTCTTTCGAGCACGGCCAATTCAACTTCACCCGAGTTAAGCACACCATGCTCGCGCACCACCGCTTCAAGTTCGTCAACAGTTATTTTTTGTTTGGCAATCGTTTCAAAATGTATTTTCCCTTTATAAATTAAAATTTCCGATTCGCCTTCAATCAGCTCAGTAGCTTTTTTGTTTTTATACATCACCAGTTTAAAAATATAATTGATAATAAACAAAGTGAGTGCTGCAGCAATGCCACCACCAAGTGTGCTATCGGGGCCAACCATGGCATTTTGCACCGCGTTACTGATGAGTAATATGAGCACCAGATCGGAAGTGGAAAGCTGTGATAATTCTTTCTTGCCAAAAAAACGAATAGCAAATAAGATGAAAAGATAAACCGCACCCGAGCGGAATATAATTTCTAAATACGATGAAATTGAAAATGAAAACATGAGGCTAATATAATAAGTTTTTTAAATTCTAACTGATGACATCAATTATTAATTAAGCAAACGAAATACAGAAAAAAGTTAATTGGTTTAATAATTTAAATTATAAAGTGTTGTGTCGAATGCAGGGCAAATGATATTTTTTGAGACAGTACTTTTTATGCCATTTTTGGTTATAAATGCAAAAATTATTGTGTTTTCATTTCCATATACTTGTGCAAATAAAATGGTGTCAACGTTGACACCATTAAATGGTCCAGCACCACCACCCCAAGGAGAACTAAACGATATATAATCAAACTTATCGTATGGCGAGGTATCCTTAACATGCAATTTCAACCATGCCATAGGTTGCATGGGTACAACTACATTTGGTTGGTTAATGTTTACATCCGCAGTATTGTTACCATCATTAAAGTATAAATTTTTATAGCCTAAAACCATATAAGTTTTTTCACTATTAATATTCACATTAAAAAAAGTAAATCTACCATTTGCATCAGCATACATTCGTTGCAATGTGGAGCTGCTACTGCCACCAAAAAAACCACCACCGTATTCTATCAAATCAACTTCGGCAAAAGCAATTGGAACATTCGTGTTTTTATCAGCAACAACTCCACTAATTGTTATGGAAGTATTCGAATCTTTTTTGCAACTGTAAAAAGAAATGATTAGAAAGATAATGATTGAGTAATGGTGTTTCATTATTTACAGAATTGAAATTCGAATATATAGAAACTTATTACTAAAATCTTCACATACAAAATAACCCAAAGTGGGTATCGATTAATAATTTTTTCTGTTCAATTTTGCAAACGAATGAAAGCAACATAGCTTCGCATAAATTATGAGTACCATATTAATACGAAATGCAAAACTTGTAAACGAAGGCAAAACTTTTCGTGCCGATGTTTTTATACGTAATGGTTTTATCGAAAAAATTGATACCAACGGCATTGCCATGCCGGCTGATAAATTGATTAATGCCGAAGGAAAATTTTTATTGCCCGGAGTGATTGATGATCAGGTTCATTTTCGCGATCCGGGATTAACCAACAAAGGTGATTTGTATACCGAATCGAAAGCTGCCGTGGCGGGTGGTGTAACCAGTTTTATGGATCAGCCAAACACCATTCCGAATGCTGTTACCTTGGATTTGTTGGAAGAAAAATATACACGAGCATCGCAATGTTCGCTTGCCAATTATTCGTTTTTTATGGGCACTACCAATAAAAATTTAAACGAATTATTAAAAGTTGACGAAACAAAAATTTGTGGTGTAAAAATGTTTTTAGGTTCGTCAACCGGAGATATGCTGGTAGACGATCCGATTGCTTTGGAAAATATTTTTAAGAATGTAAAAACGCTCATTGCTGCACATTGCGAAGATGATCCGATGATCAAGCAAAATCAGGCAAAATATATTGCTGAATTTGGCGAAGGACTTTCGGTAAAATATCATCCGCTCATTCGCAGCGAAGAAGCTTGTTTTAAATCGTCATCATTTGCTGTTGCACTTGCAAAAAAACACAACACACGTTTTCATATTTTTCATTTAAGCACAGCAAAAGAGTTGGAACTTTTACGAAATGATATTCCGCTCAACGAAAAAAGAATTACTGCCGAAGCTTGTATTCATCATCTTTGGTTTAGCGATAAAGATTACGAAGAGAAAGGAAATTTTATTAAATGGAATCCTTCAATAAAAACAGCAGCCGATCGCGAAGCCATATTTAACGCTATGTTAGACGGAAGAATTGATGTGATTGCAACCGATCATGCACCACATACAATCGAAGAAAAAAATCAAACTTATTTAAAAGCACCTAGTGGCGGACCGCTTATTCAACATTCGCTAAACGCCATGTTGGAGTTTTATCATCGTGGTAAAATAAGTTTAGAAAAGATTGTCGAAAAAATGTGTCATAATGTTGCCATACTTTTTGAAATTGACAGACGAGGATTTATTCGCGAAGGTTTTTATGCCGACCTTGTTTTGGTTGATTTGAAAAAGGAATACACCGTTACCAAAGAAAATATTTTAGCAAAATGCGGATGGAGTCCGTTTGAAGGAACAACATTTCATTCTATGATTACGCATACCATCGTAAACGGCCATTTGGTATACGAAAATGGCGTGTTTGACGAATCGAAAAAAGGCAAACGTTTAAATTTTAATCGTTGATTAATTTGATGCAATCTATATTTGATTCGGATACCAAATGAGAGCGCTAAAACTTTTATCAATTCTTGTGTTGACGATGATATGCTCGTCATCAGTTTCATTTGGGCAAAATCAGCTAAAAAAAATATTTGTTGCAGGTCACTACGGTCAATGTCATTCGCTCAATCAAAGTAAATGTTTATTGATAAGAGATAGTGCAAAAAGTGAATGGATTAATCATTTCGGAAACATTGAAGGTTTTAAATACGAAGAAGGAAATGAATACGAATTGATAGTTGAAGTTCACACAACTAAAAATTCTTCCGATGATACCACCTCTTATCATCTGGCACTCAGCAAAAGTTTAGTCAAGAAAAAAATTAAATTACACGACCATTATAAGTTGGATGATGAGCCTTGGTTCCTTACAAAACTCAATATAGACAAGAAATTAAAAAAGGTTAGTGAGCATCATGTTTTTCTGGTTATCCATGATGATGAAAATATGATTGTTGGCAATTCGGGTTGCAATAAATTTAAAGCAAGTATTGAGGTAAACGGGCAGGAGGTAAAGGTCTCGAAACTCGATGCAACCAAAGCAATCTGCAAAGGCTCTTTAGGTAACATCGAAAAAGTTTTTTTAGAAGAATTACAAGTTGCAACAAAATATAATGTTAAAGGCAAGCAATTGCTGGTATATCAGGGTAGTTCACTTTTAATGATATTTACTAGAAAGTGATAATGGCTCAGTAAGTTAACACATTTTTTTATGATTGTTTTTCGACTATTTTTGACCACATACTAAACAAATAAAATGAAAAAGTATTTTCTAATATTATTACAAACAACACTTTTTGCAACATTTGCTATTGCGCAAATCAGCAATGCACAAGTGAAACAATTATTGTCTGCCGAACAGGCAAAGTACAACTTAACAAATGATGATATCAATGATTTTGTAATTACCGATCAGTATACCGATAAACATAATGGTGTAACGCATATTTACTTCAAACAGAGAGTAAACGGAATCGAAATAGCAGAGGCAGCTTCTTCAATGCATTTGGATAAAAACGGAAATATGATTGTGTTAAATAATGCTTTTGTTAGCAATGCATCTCAAAAAGCTATTTTAAAAACTCCGGTTATCGGAACCCAAACTGCTTTGTCAAATGCAGCAGTTCATGTTCAAATGAATGTTGCTAATGCACTCTCGAAAACCAATTTACCAATGGAAAATAATTTATTGGTCATAAAAGATGAAACAGTTTCACCTGAACCCATTAAACTAAGATTACAATATGTGTTATTGGCTGGTGAGTTGAAATTGACTTATTATGTTGAGTTATTTAATAACCAAACCAGTGATTGGTGGAATGTAAAAGTTGATGCAAATGATGGTGGTATTATTGGTAAAGACAATTGGACAGTTAGTTGTAATTTTAATAATCATTCGTTCGCTCGTCCATATAGTTTTGCAGATTTAAATATTGCTCAATCAGACGAACCCGTAAAATTTGCAAAAGCAGGAACCGGAACTTACAATGTTTTACCGCTACCAATCGAAAGTCCAAATCATGCACCTCGTCAATTAGTCTCTGGAAATCCAACTCCAAATGGTTCACCTTTTGGATGGCATGATACAGATGGTGTAACAGGAGACGATTACACCATTACAAGAGGGAATAATGTTTTTGCGTATGACGACAAGGCAAATAAAAATGCTCCGGGAACTAGTCCAAATGGAGGTGTAAATCTTAATTTCGATTATTCTTATTCTCGTGATTCATTTGCAAGGTCAAATTTAAATGCAGCAGTAACTAATTTGTTTTATATAAATAATGTAGTTCACGATATTTATTACAACTATGGATTTACGGAGGCAGCTGGTAATTTTCAGTCGAATGATTACAATAAAGGTGGAACTGCTGGCGACTGTGTTCATGCCGAAGCTCAAGATGGTGGAGGAACAAACAATGCAAACTTCTCGGCACCAACAGATGGACAAAGCGGAAGAATGCAAATGTATCTTTGGCCAAGTGCAGGTTGGGAAACGTTTAATGTAAATTACCCTAACTCTATAAAGAGTACTTACACAGCAATTCCTGCAGCATTCGGACCCAAATCTTTTCCATCTATTACACAAAGTCTTGTGTTAATGCAAGACAGTGCTTCTGTTCCTGCTACCTATAACGGCTGTGGAAATTTACAAAACAGAAGCGCGTTGGCTGGTAAAATTGCCTTGGTTGACAGAACAACAGGAACAACTTGTCCGTATACAACAAAAGTATTGAATGCTCAGAATAGCGGAGCAATTGCAGTTATTGTTATTCAGAATACAACAGGATCACCAACAGCAATGACAGGTACTGCAACAGGAATTACTATACCTTCTTTTATGATTAGTTTGGCTGACGGAAATAAACTAAAAGGCAGACTTGCAGATACAATTGTTAATGTTACTATCATGGGTAATAAAGGAGATTCGATTGACGGTGATATGGATAATGGAGTGATTATTCATGAATCGGCACACGGTGTTTCGATAAGATTAACTGGAGGCCCTTCAAAAACAACTTCATGTTTGGGAAATAGTGAGCAAGCAGGCGAAGGATGGAGCGACTTTTTTGCATTGGCACTTACAACAAGAGCAACTGATAAACCAGACGATGTAAGAGGAATGGCAACTTATGTTGCGAATCAATCAGTAACAGGTTTAGGAATTCGTACCTACCCTTTTTCTCGTAATATGACTATCAATCCATTTACTTATAACTCAATTAAAAATTGGGGATATGATGTACATTATTCGGGTTCGGTTTGGGCTGCAATGTTGTGGGATTTGTATTGGAACTTAATTGATAAATATGGTTTTAGTACCGATTTTTATAACGGAACAGCAGGAAATAATCGTTGTTTACAATTGGTAATGGATGGATTGAAATTGCAACCGTGTAGCCCTGGTTTTGTTGATTCGAGAAATGCAATTTTACTTGCTGATAAACAAGATTACGGAAATGCTGATAGCGCAATTATTTGGACAGCTTTTGCACGCAGAGGATTAGGTTACTCGGCTAGTCAGGGAAGTTCTAGTTCTTGTACAGATGGAACAGAAGCATACGATATGCCTCCAGGAGTTATTAAAACAGGAGTAAATGAATTGGCTCAGTCGAACACAATTTTAGTTTCGCCAAACCCATCAAATGGTTTGTTTAATATATTACTTCCAGTGTCGGTTACAAAAGCTGAAATGACAATTGTAGATGTAACTGGTAAAGTTGTTATGAATAGAAATGTGGAAGCTGATGTAAATGGAAATGTTGAGTTACAACTTGATAATATAAACAACGGAATTTATTTTATATCAGTAAACACCGGAACGAGCTTGTTAAAATCTAAATTGGTAATTGCTAAGTAAATTGAAAATTGAGAATTGAAAGTTGAAAATGATTTATTGCTAACAACTATCAACCATCAACTATTTTTCTTTCACTTCATACATATCTTGTCTTCTATCTTTCCAGTTCAGCACTGTTCCTGTGTTTCTGGCACGTTCGAGTGCTGCCAAATCCAAATCGGCAATTACAACCGTTTCAATATTTGTGTTACACTCTCCGGCAACAGCATCAGGCGGAAAAGCAAAATCACTCGGAGTATAAATTCCTGATTGAGCATAATTGATATCCATATTTTCAACCGATGGGATATTTCCAATCGTTCCGGCAGTGGCTACAAAAATTTGATTTTCGATGGCACGTGATTGAGCACAAATTTTTACACGCAAATGTCCATGTCGTTCATCCGTTGAGAATGGAACGAAAATAATTTTTGCTCCTTTTTGGCAAGCAATTCGAGCCATTTCGGGAAACTCCACATCGTAACAAATATTGATGGCCACTTTTCCGCAATCGGTATTAAATACTTTTATTTCGTTACCCGGACGAACTCCCCACCATTTCGATTCGTTGGATGTTATATGAATTTTATATTGCTTATCGAACGTTCCATCGCGTTTAAATAAATACGAAATATTATACAAATTATCATTCTCAACTTCGAGATGTGTGCCAGCAATAATATTGATATTGTATTCTAATGATAGTCTTGAAAAAAGTGTGATATAATCTTCGGTGTATTCACCCAATTTACGAATACTATCCTCCGGACTCATGCTTTTGTATTCGTGTAACGAAAGCAATTGCGTTGTAAATAGTTCAGGAAATAAAGCAAAATCAGATTTGTAATTAGATGCCACATCGGTAAAATATTCGCATTGCTGAGCAAACTCTTTAAACGATTTTATTTTTCTCAATTCGTATTGAATGCTACAAATACGAACCTTCTTCATCACCACACTTCGTTCTTTTGTTTCGGCTATGTAATCTAGATTGATCCACTCTAATAATGTTGCATATCCTTCCGATTCCAAATCATCAGGCAAATAATCTTTGATGATTCGTTGAATGGTAAAACCTTGTGATAGTTGAAATGTGAGAACAGGATCTTTAATTTTTTTCTCAATAACACGTTTTACGTATGCACGAATTCCGAATTTTTCCGAATTCTTGTGATAATTGGGCAATCGGCCACCAATCAAAATCGATTTCAGATTTTTGTTAACACACAACTGCCTGCGCATATCATACAATCGTCTTCCAATTTTCAATCCTTGATAATCGGGATGAACCATCACTTCAATGCCATAAAGTGTATCGCCTTCTTCATCATGGTTTGTGATAAAACCATTGTCGCAAATTTCTTTCCAAGTATGATCGTCATCGTATTCATCCCAGCTAATAACAAGACTTGAAGCCGAACCAACAATCACACCTTCATACTCTATTACCTGCATACCTTCAGGAAAGTTGTTAAACTGACTGTCGAGCATTTCGTAAGTCCATGGTTCCGAATCAGGAAAACTAATTTTCGATAGTTCTATTATTTCATCAAAATCACTGCGCTCTGCGTTGCGCTCAATCAGTTTTGGTTTGCGGGATGAACGTGTTTTCATATTGCAAAATAAATGATTAAAGTTGAATGTTAGGTAATGTTTCAGGTTACAAGATTCAAGATGCATGATTCATGTTACAAGATTCATGTTGCAAGATTTTTTAAAAGTTGCTTATTATCCTGTATCTAGTATCTCGCATCCTGTCATTTTTTTCAGTACTCAAAATCAATTAAGTTCGCACAAAAAAATAAAATGAATTTACAACTAACCATTGAAAACATTTGGAATAACAGAGAATTACTGAAAGAGGAATCATCGCAACAAACTATTCGTGATGTGATTGAGCTGTTGGATAAAGGAAAACTTCGTGTTGCCGAACCAATACCGATAGCTACCGGGAGTGGATGGAAAGTAAACGAATGGGTAAAAAAAGCGGTGATACTTTATTTTCCTATTCAGAAAATGGAAACATTGCATGCCGGTCCGATGGAGTTTTATGATAAAATGAAATTGAAGACAAATTATGAAGAACTTGGCGTGAGAGTGGTACCACATGCTGTTGCACGTTATGGAGCATTTTTACAACGAGGTGTAATTATGATGCCATCATATGTAAATATTGGTGCTTATGTTGACGAGGGAACAATGGTTGACACTTGGGCAACGGTGGGTAGTTGTGCACAAGTTGGAAAAAATGTTCACTTGAGTGGCGGAGTTGGCTTAGGTGGTGTACTTGAGCCTATTCAGGCTGCTCCGGTAATAATTGAAGACAATTGTTTTATTGGATCACGATGTATAGTTGTTGAAGGCGTTCGTGTAGAGAAAGAAGCAGTGCTAGGTGCAGGTGTAACCATAACCATGAGTACAAAAATAATTGATGTAACCGGAAGTGAACCGAAAGAATATAAAGGTATTGTGCCTTCGCGTTCGGTTGTAATTCCCGGAATGTATACCAAGAAATTTCCTGCCGGAGATTTTCAAGTTCCATGTGCATTAATTATTGGAAAGAGAAAAGAATCAACCGATACAAAAACTTCGCTCAATGATGCATTGAGGGATTATAGTGTGGCGGTGTGAGTTTGAAGTTTGGAGTTTGTTGTTTGAAGTTGATAAAGTTAAATAGGTTGTCAGTTCTAGCGGAGTCGAGAACATTTTAATTAATAGAAATGAGGAAACATATTTATTTCTTAATCACATTTATTATATTCTTTTTAAATAATTCTTACGCTCAAATGAATTATATTTTTCCAAATAATATCAATTCATCAAATGTTTTTGTCACTTCAATAATTAAAGATGTTGTTACAATTAAAGCTCGAAAAGGATTTGAATTATGGCAATTCAAACTGGGATCAAATGACATAATAAAGCATTTTAAACTCACACCTGAATTCGAAATAGCAATCTTTAACAGCTATTTTAAAGATAATGGTATAGCTTACGAAAAAGTAAAAAGACAATATGAAACTAATAATTTAAAAGCGTTTGAAAATTTCATTCAAGTAAAAAATTATTACGTAAACGATAGCAATGAAATTTTTGCTTTGGTTAAATGTTTAGAGGCTAAACCTGTTTCATCTAACAATTCGAATGACGAAATTGCGATGAAACCATTTTATTTACTTTTAAAAGTTGAAAACGAAAAAATAGCTGAAAGCCTATGCATTCAAGAAATGAGTTTAGAGTCAGGCTATTCAATTATCGACAATAATATTCTTATAAATGGGAATGAATTTTATTTCACAGTAAGTAAAGCCGAGATTGGTGAAAAAGAAAATTACTTTATTGGTAAATGGAAAAGATCTTCAGGAATGTTGATCTTCGATAATTTTGTACAATTAGAATTGCCGGAGTTTAACA
>CANKGI010000046.1 GCA_947481365.1 Bacteroidota bacterium
AGTCATTCAGCTTCGCTGTCATTCGGTTGTCAAACAATTGTGTGACTATGAATGACAACTGAGTGACCATTGAGTGACAACAGCGTGACAACTGAATGACAACTGAATGACAACTGCGTGACCATTGAAAGACATCGTTTAACTATTGAAGGACAAAATTTTTCTCAAGTAAATATTCAGCAATTTGAATGGCATTTGTGGCTGCACCTTTTCTCAAATTATCGGCAACAATCCAAAGATTAATTGCGTTAGGTTGCGATTCGTCTTTTCTAATTCTTCCAACAAAAACTTCATCTTTTCCATCTGCATCAATTGGCATTGGGTAAATAAAATTTGCAATATCATCTTGCACAATGATGCCTTTTGTTTGTGACAATATTTTTTTCACTTCATCAACATCAACATCTTTTTCAAATTCAATATTTACACTTTCGCTATGGCCTCCCATTACAGGTACTCGCACACAAGTCGAAGTGAGTTGAACAGTATCATCACCCATAATTTTTTTAGTTTCATTCACCATTTTCATTTCTTCTTTGGTGTATCCGTTTTCTAAAAAAACATCTATTTGAGGCAAACAATTTTTATCAATTTGATAACGATAAGCCATGTCACCTTTTATTCCTTTTCGTTCGTTTTCGAGTTGCTGAACAGCTTTAACACCGGTACCCGTAACGGATTGATAAGTGGAAACCACTACGCGTTTTATTTTAAATTTTTTGTGTAAAGGTTCGAGCACAACAACCAATTGAATGGTTGAGCAATTTGGGTTGGCAATGATGTAATCATTTTTAGATAGCACACTCGCATTTACTTCGGGCACTACCAATTTTTTATCAGCATGCATACGCCAAGCCGATGAGTTATCAATAACATAAGTTCCCACTTCGGCAAATTTTGGTGCCCATTCAAGTGAGGTGTTTCCGCCAGCCGAAAACAAAGCAATGGCAGGTTTTGCATCAATAGCTTGTTGCATGCTGTGCACCGAATAATCTTTACCTTTAAATGATATTTTTTTACCAACCGATTTTTCGGATGCAACAGGAATAAGTTCGGTTACCGGAAAATTTCTTTCCGCCAGAACTTTTAACATCACGGTGCCAACCAATCCGGTGGCTCCAACAACAGCTACTTTCATTTATTTATTTTGTGGCAAAAGTAAAAGAGAATTACATTTTTTCGATTAGCTCAATCAGTTTTTTGTCATCGGGTTCTGTTGTTTCCGGAAAATATTCAACAAACTTTCCTTTTTCGCTAATCAAAAATTTACCAAAATTCCAACGTATTTTAACATCTTTTACACCATTGTTTTTTTTCTGTGTGAGCCATTGATACACTGCATGTGTGCTATCATCTTTTACACGTATTTTTTCGGTCAACGGAAAAGTAACGCCATATCTGTTTTTGCAAAACTCTTCGATGTGAGAAGGCTCCCATGGCTCTTGTTCGCCAAACTGATTGCAAGGAAATCCGATAACTACTAGTTTATCTTTATACTTTTCGTATAATTTTTCGAGGCCTAAATATTGTCGTGTAAATCCACATTGAGAAGCAGTGTTTACACAAAGTATTTTTTTGCCTTTAAAAGCATTAAAGTTAATGATAGATTTTCCATCGAGCGATTTGATGCTTAAATCGTAAAAAGATTTACCCATAGGTGCTGATGTTTTTTTGTTGCTATTCACAAATCCAAAAATGAATACCGATGCAATGAATAAAACAACAATTACTGAAAGAGATTTTTTCATTTTTATATGAATTAATATTGAAATTATAAAGCAAGAATGGAATCTTTAACTTCGTCCATTTGCCATTGTGGAGTTGATGTTGCGCCACAAATACCAACTGTATCATTTTCGTTAAACCATTCTTTTTGTAATTCGTTTTTCGAACTAACGAAGTACGAATTTGGATTTACTTCTTTGCATGCATCAAACAATACTTTACCATTTGATGATTTTTTTCCCGAAACAAAAACAATTTTGTTAAACGATTTTGCAAATTGTTTCAAATGCAAATCACGGTTCGAAACTTGTCTGCATAAGGTATCGTTAAACTTAACTTCAACGCCTTTCTTTTCTAATAAATCACGTAAAGCATAAAGGTTTTTTGTGCTCTTTGTGGTTTGGCTGTAAAGTTGAATTTTCTTAGGCAAATCAATGTTTTCTAGTTCTTCAAACTTTTCAATCACAATGGCATCACCACTTGTTTGTCCTTGCAAACCGATCACTTCAGCATGTCCGTGTTTACCATAGATGAGAATTTTCTCATCATCGTTGTATGCTTCTCTTACTCGATTTTGTAATTTTAATACAACTGGGCACGATGCATCAATCAATTCAATATTGTTATCGAGTGCTTGTTTGTATGTTTCGGGGGGCTCACCGTGAGCGCGAATAAGTACACGCTCATTACGAAGATTTTTAAATTCATCATGACCAATGATGATTAAACCTTTAGCCGTTAAACGCGAAACTTCTTCATCGTTATGAACTATATCGCCAAGGCAATAAAGTTTGCCCGATTCATTTAAAATGCTTTCGGCCATTTCAATGGCATACACCACTCCAAAGCAAAAACCCGAATGTTCGTCTATCGCAACTGTTAAGTTCATTTTGTCACAATAATAACCAATTATGATAAAGATTGTTTTTTCTAAAGGTTGTTATTATTGCGAATCATTTTTTTAATTTGCGATGATGAATGAAAACAATGAATTTGAAAGTTATGTGGGGGAAGCTTCACTCTCACCAATACCACTTTCAATAAGCTCTCCTGTAATTAAGCCCGAAGACAGAAATCAAATAAAAGCCAATGCAGTTGAGGCTATGCATCATTATGCCAATCAAGAAATTTCTATGCTAAAAAAGCAGGCCGATTTAATTATGCAACAAGTTCGCGAAATTGAATCGAGGCTTAAGGTTTCCGAAAAAATTTATCAGTCGGATATGCGCTTTGTTCCGGTAATCGGACAAACATATCATTTATACGAAAAAGAAGATCATTATACCCTTTCATTGGTTGGGCCGGATGAATGGGGACAATCAAAAAATACCAGAAAATACGTGGCATCGGTAAAGCTGCTTGGCGATCATAGTTGGGATATGATTAAGCAAGCCAAAAATTAATGGAAAGCCCGTCAATTAAGATATTTTTAAGAAATTTGGATACGATTGCAACCTCGAGTAACTTTTTTCCATCTAAACAATTAATACCAACAATAAAGTGAACAACCAAATTGAGCAGGAACTTATAAAATCTTGTATAGAAGGAGAGGCAAAAGCTCAAAAAAAATTGTACGAAAAATATTCAAAAACCATGTTTGGAATGTGTTTACGATACAGCAATTCATTTGATGATGCAAAAGATATTTTGCAGGAAGGTTTTGTTAAAGTATTCACAAAATTGAATCAATTTAATTCGTCAGGTTCATTTGAAGGTTGGATGAAACGCATTTTTATTAATCAGTCACTTGAACATTACAGGGTTAATAAAAATCACCAAAATCACATGGATGTTGAATTTGCCAATGAGCATCCTCACGATGATTTTACAATTGAAAGAATATCGCGTGAAGAAATATTATCAATACTCAATAAAATGTCGCCCGGTTATCGCACGGTTTTAAATCTTTTTATTATTGAAGGATATAGCCATGCCGAAATAGCCGAAATGTTAGCAATAAGTGAAGGCACTTCAAAATCACAACTATCAAGAGCGCGGGTTATTTTGCAGAATGAAATATTAAAGATACAAAAAATCAAACAATGAACGATATCAATAACATAGATGAATTGCTAAAAAACAGCTTCACTCAATTTGAAGCCACACCTCCTGCTGATGCTTGGAGCAATGTGCAGCAAGGTATGCAAAACGCAGGTTCACATTTGGCAAAAAGTTCAAGTATAAAAACGGCTGCAACTGCAGTTAAATCAACAGCCTTGTTTACCAAAATAGCTTTGGTATCATCGGTATCGGCAGTATTAATTGGTGGAGGAATTATCGCATATAACTCATTGATTAAAAACAACGAGACTTTAAAATCTGCTAAACAAATTGAAGTTAAAATACCTCAAACCAAAACCGAAACAAATACAATTGTAGAGGAACAAAAAAATCTACAGGTACCTATTGAAAACAAGTTAGAAAAGACCAATAAGGTAACACCTAAGCAGTCAAAATCAGCAGTAAATAATGCTTCCGAAATAAAGATTGAAAACAATTCAGCACAACAAAAAACCGAACCTGTTATAATTGAAAAGCAACCTCAACACGACATAGAAAATAAGCCGTTGGTTAAAACTCAAAATCCTCCGGCACCTATTCAAAATAATATCAAACCAAAACCCAAACATCAGTTTTCGAATGACGAAAAAACGTCATCAGTTTCATTTCAATCATCTGCTGAAATTGCTGTCGAAAAACCATTCATTCCCAATGCGTTTACACCAAACAATGATGGCAATAACGACCGTTTTAAAGTAAAAATTGAAAATGAAACTTTCTACGAAATGAAAATTATGGACAGAAATGGCAATACCGTTTTCGAAAGTAACAATAAAGATTTTACATGGGATGGTACGAAGCTGAATAGCGGAGAGGCTTGTACAGAAGGCGATTACATCTATATTTTAAAATATCAATTTAAGAATATAGAGAAAATATTTACAGTAAAAGATCACGTTAGTTTGATACGATAAAAATTAGTTGAAAATATTAAATATTAAATTTATGTTAGCGAATTCATTATTTCGAAAAAAGTGTACATCAAATGGCGCTTTTTTTAGATTAGACAACAATTTAAAAATAAATAATATGAAAATGTTGCGTTACTTATTATTCACGCTTTCATTAACCCTAGCTTCCTCGCAAATTTTTGCACAATACATATCGGTAAAACCCGATACGATTTGTTTTGGGACACTAGTAACGGTTACCATCACTCCTCCAGTTCCGGCAGGTAAAACAGTGGGGTATTTTAAATTCTACTTTGGAACATACGAGGCAGTAAATGTTTCACCAACTAATAACTCTTACACGTTTCCACTTTTTGTTTGTCAACCAGGAACGTATACATTACATGGTTATGCACGAACAACTGATAGTGCTACTTTTCCTGCAATACCTACAGGTAATTTAACTATCACTATTTATAATTTGCCTAAAGCCGATTTTTCACTTTCCCCTTTAACTAAAGATACGCAGTGTTTGAATGGAAATTCATATGTTTTTGTAAATAAATCAACCACAGGGCCTTCGCCAAGTAACCCATTAAAATCATTTTTCTGGGATTTTGGAGATTTGGGTTCTGTATCTACAACAACGCCTAGCGATGTTTCTCACCAGTATTTATTGTCGCGTCAATACAATGTTCGTTTGGTTGTAACCGATCAAATGGGTTGTAAAGGAAGTGTACAAAATCCTCCTGGTTCATCTACACAAAATGGGGTTACCGTTGTAGGAAATTTGCCACCTAATTTTAAATGGGTTGGTACGCCAAATTGTTTTAAATCGTGTTATAAGTTTACCAATTTAAGTACAACAGCAGCCGGTAAAGTTCAATTTTATAAGTGGGATTTTGGAGATGGAACAGATAATCTTTGTCCATCGATAAACGAAGCCGACTCAAACTATTACACAGCAATCGGACCGCTTACTTCAAAGTATTTAACAACTACTGATAGTATAACCAACCGTTTCGATTCATTGCATTACGATACGATTACACACTGTTATTGTAAAGGCGGTCAATTTAAGCCGATGCTTGTTATCGGAAATGATTATGGCTGTATTGATAGTACACGTAAAACACCTCAAACTTCCGGAACATCAGGTTCGTTGCCTTTCAATACTAGTTTTAAGTTTGATGTTCAAGCAACAAAAGCATTTCCAAAAGACACTATAGCCGGAGATTCGGTATGTGCGCAAAGCGGAAGTGGTTCATCCATTTGTTATAAGCAAACACCTATTGATGGAATGCAACCAGGTTCGGGAGATTTTGTTTGGGATTTTGGTGATCCTGCCGATCCAACAAACAGAAACCTCGATAGCAATACCTGGAATCCTTGCCATGCCTATTCTTCAATGGGGTCATTCTTTCCATCTGTAAAAGTAAAATGTCCAAGTTTTGATACTACATTTTTCTATTATGCTGCAACGATGGTTGGTCCTTACAGAAGAATGATTGACACCATGTATGACGATCAACGAGATTTGATTGATGGAACAATTTCATATAGTAGACTTCCTGTTGATCAGATTGTAAATTATAAAGGAGCACCAGCACCAGCACCAGCATTTGATGGTCAAGCATTATTAACAGACGTGCTTGATAGTGTACAAATGAAATATTTAAGAACAGAGGTAAGGAACGGAACGACTTATTACATTTATACCATGATTTTTAGAAACAAATATTTTGGTGATCCAATATATGTGCTCAGAGATATAAATGATATTTATGATTTTATGGATACGGTACCGCCACCCAATATGTTTGCCGGTAAACCTTATCAAACCATCAGAGATTCTCTCACAAACAGAATAAGATATGTTTTCAGTGTGCTTGATAAAAATGGTAATCCAAAAGATACAATTTGGTATGCGTTTACACGCAGCTACCGCTATGGTGTGAGGGTATTAGGTCCGGCAGCTAAAATTGAAGATCCGCCTAAGAAAATTCTTATCGCAGCTTTACAAAAGAATCAGTGCGGGCCTCGTGATACCGTTGATTTTGTAAATGCATCGGCAACCGGATTTAAAGCAAGAAGCATTTGGAGGAGATGGGATTTTGGTGATGTGTATGCACCACAGTGTACCTCTTTTAGTAGGCCATTGCCAGGATTTGAGTTACTACCGACAACGATTGTAAAACGAACAATAAACGAATACAGATATTATCAACCATTACCAAATCAAGACAATGCAACACTACCACCATCTGGTCAGCAGTTTAAAGACACGATGATTATATTAAGAGATACAGTGAGAATGTGGGTAGATGCACTTGGACAATGGAGAAATAGCGAACATTGGTTTATTAATAACGGACAAATTTATCCGGGTAAACGCAATTGTAATTTCTCACACGATACTTTACCTCGACATCATTATCCAAATTGGGATACAGTGTATTTGTGGTACAGATATGGTCATGATTTTATGCCTTGGAATCCTGCAGGTGGACCTGGTGGACCTCCTCAGTTTACACAAAATATTGCGCAAGTAAATCCTCCTCTTGGTGTTTCAATGGTTAAACAATGGGATAATCCTTTATGGGGTCAGGCGGTTTACTTAAATATAGGAACAGGAGAAGAATCGATTGCGCAACTTCAAACAAAAATGTTTCACCATATTGTTTGGATACCAAAAATGGATTCGATTACGATGACTGTTAGAAGCGTACCTGTAATTGTTGACGACCCTAATGGTGTTATGGTTGATTGGCCACGTATTGATACCTTAAACTCAGGTTTGCCACATCCGGCACAATTACCACGAGATCTTCAACCGGGTAATGCACCATTGGGTTTATTGGCTTCTCTCGTTCCCGATCCATTCCAAATGGCACTAGGCGGTTATTACTTGATCAATGGAGTTTTCATCGACACACTTCAACGTCCGGGAGCTGCACCGCAACTTTCCTATTCAGATAAAGGAAAAACATTCTTATTGCCTGGCGGAACAACCATGTTGCCAAGCAGTCAAGAAGATTTCTTCGAATATGTTTTCCGTAGAACCATTCAAAAATGTATCACTGTTAAATTACGTTTAACAGATAGTTTGAATAACGAAACTGCTGATCCAGGTTTTAAATATGATATTACACGCCTTGATATGTGGGATTGTACCAGTGAGGCAACAGTTCAACTTATTCTTGGTAAGCCCGATGCAAGAGGTATGGGTAAAAAAGGTAAAGAATGTCCAGGATTAAATCCTCCAGGATACCCTGCACTTGTTCTAGATAATTCAGCACCAGGATTTCCGGGTACTGTTTTAAATTGTGGTGGACAAACAGCAATATGGGTTGACATGGATTCATTAGCTGATAGAATGGACGGAACGCCTTGCTACCTTGATGGATTTACAACATGGGGTGTTGGTACACCAGGAACTAAAATTAATCCTGGTCCAGGAACAAATACAACTCCGGGTGGATTGGTAAGAAATACTTTTTACACTGGAATGAACTGGAATCCAAATCCGCCTAGTCCTTGGACTGGCCCAGGAGGTACATTAATTCAATACCATATGGGAGGAAATGCAGGAACACCTCCTGCAGCAGATACCTTACAAGGTTTTGTAACCATTTGTTTGTATATAGGTAATGGACAAAAGGATACTACATTCTATGTTTATCAATCGGATTATTATTTAAATCGCGATACGTTTGGCGGTCCGCTTAAAGATATTTATGGCAGATTTGGTTCTCCAACATATACTTATAAAACACTTCCTGTAATCAGACAAATTGTAAATAAAGCTACACCGCCACCAGTTCCAATTCCTAATGGATGGATTGACGATAGTTTATATATGAATTTTACATTCAGCAGTATTGTTCAACGTACAACAAAGTTGCGTTTGAAATTTGGTGTTTGGGTTCAGGATACACTTTTGCAATTAGAATATTTAGACGCCAATTATCCTAATTGTTTATCGGATACGGTCTGCTATCATAACTTCTGGCACATTAAAGAACTCGATCCTACTTTTACAAAATCGCCTCTCGAACTTGCACAGCTCAGAGAAAGATTAGATACCATGTGGGTGATTTATAGAGATAGTGTTCAAGATAGTGTATTAAATACAGTTTGGACATGGGGTGATGGTACAGCAACAATCGATTCATTTTATTATTCAGGAAAAGATACAAGTGATGGATATTACACACATGGTGTAAGACGTGTTCGTTATAATATCGATTTCACTTATGGATATCCTGGACAATTATTAGATTCTACAGTTTGGCCATGCGGTGTTTATGGAAAAAGGCAATTTAGCGAACCAGTGAGGTTTTATAAACGAGGTTTTGACTCTATAGGATTTATTGGACCTGATATCCTTGTCTTGCGAGACAAGTGTCCAGTGCCTGCTCATAATGGATATGGAATTTATCCGGATACTATTAAACTCAGGGCAAAAGATACCACCAATATTTTCTTCCAGCCGAGCTATCGAAGGGTGTTTAATAAAATTGCAACCATTGCACCCGACACTTTTGTGTTAGTAAATAAATGTCCTAATCCATCACATTACGACCCTAAATGGTTCCCGTATACGAATTATTTTGACACGTTGTTCTTGAGGATAAAAGACACCATGCAGTTTACTCAATTTAGAACAATTGATACTTCATTGATGATATTACCAATTTTCCATGTGTATCAAAAAACCAGTTGGGAAATGGCCGGAAGAAGCCCGGGTTCTATTATTACGCAAATTTCGAGTTTCATTCAAAATACTCAAAATTGTCAATATACTTTAGGCGACCTTGTTACTGTTGGTGTAGCTGACACATTACATATATACGATCAGAATGGACTTGAAGATACTGTTTTCTGTAAAAACGAACCTATCTTCTTTGTTGATTCAGTGCGTTATTACAGATACGATAATCAACTTACAAATGTTCCACTTGGAATTTTTGGTACTAGTCGTCCAACAGGATACCATGGTTTCGGTAGCAGTTATGGTAATACACCACCATGGTGTTCGCTTACTTACGATACCGTTGATTTCTGGGCACGTGATGCAAAAAATCCTGCCGATACAGTCATAAACAATACAAGTATTCTCTCGGCAAGTATGATTGAATTTAAATACTTCCCTGGCGAATGGACCAATTATGATTTCAATATGGCTACAGGTGCTATAACGTATACTCCAGGATTAGTTCCTCCAGCTCCGCTTACAGGTCATTGGGCTCCGGTTCTTAGAGGAGGAAAAGTGCAAGTTGTATTACCAACAGCCGTAAACGATCCTGCAGATGTGAATCCTTATCCAGGTATGGTTATATTCTCACCAACTACGGGGCCTTTGGGTTTTCCGGGAATTTATGTCTGGGGTGCATTTGGTGGATGGCAACCATCGTTTAGTCCAATTGTAACTGTAGATTCATTGCGCTCATATACTGATTTAACTGCAGTTCCTATTCCTACCATTGGAAAAACATTAATTTTCAACAATGGAAAAGGAGCAATTAAGCAAGTAGGTATGTATTATTGGAGTGGCAGTCAATGGGTGTTTATTTGTAACAGTCCTTACAGCACATTCCCTTATTACACACACAGATTGTATTGGGATTTCGGAGACGGTTCGCCAATATACGTTGGTGTTCGTCCGGTTCATCGCTATAATGGTTATGGTAGATATACTGTTACAATGGCAAGCAGGGATAGTACAGGTAATTTTGATACTTGTATTTCACATGTTGAAGTTATGAAACCAGTTGCAAAACCTTGGCTTTCAAAACATGTAATTGGATGTAACGACACAGCATTCTTCTGGGATTCGTCATACGTACTTTGCGGTGTTGATACCAACTCAATGGATCAGGAAGTTGCTCGCTACTGGTGGTTGAATCTTAAGTTTAAATATCCATTTGGTTTACAAGGACAAGATACTTTAACGCCTCAATCAGCTTTACCTGGCGGGGTATGGTTCTATAGTTCGAAGGGTATTTATAAGATTAAACTTGCAATAGAAACAGTTCAAGGTTGTAGAGATACAGCGGTCGACTCCATTTCGGTGGCGGGACCACGACCGGCATTTAAGCTCATAACGGATACGATAGGATGTAATCCATATTATCAGGTTTGTATTAAAAACATGGCCGACTCTTTTGATATGCGAAATAGTGCAGATACTCCTACACGTTCAACTATATTCTATTGGGGTGATGGACAGCAGACAGCTGTAACAGGTAGAAGAGACATCATTTGTCATCATTATGCTGCTTCGGGTATGTATTCAATATTTGCATCGGGAAGTGATGCCTTGCCTAATCAGCCAAATGCTTGCCCAATTGTAAATACACCTGATACTGCAAATGGTTTCCAAAAACCAATTAACATTTATGTGAAAGATCCATATCGTGTTAAGATTACCGCATCCAGCGATACGCTTTGTGTTAATCAACAGATAACGATAACCAACACGTCCGATTCACTTAACTATAAAACATACAAGTGGATTAGAACATACGGAGATTCGTTATATACACAAATTGACACACGATCAATGTCAGATACTGGTGTAGGTAGTGGCAACAATACTGGCCCTTATTTGAACACCTTTGATTCGGTTGGTAATTATAGAATTATTTTGATTCCAACTGGATATCAGAATTCTGTATCACTTCTGGCCAGATGTCCGCTTGCTGACACGGTTAAGGTTGTGGTATTTAAACCTAAATCATTGTTTAGTATACTAGATTTAGCACCAACGTATAATTTTACAAATACATCAACAGGGTCAGATTATTACGATTGGGTTGTGTATGATAAAAACGATACAACTAAGGTTAGAGCTACTACCTATCCTGGTCACGTATTTGAATTCAATAAACATTATACGTACAACTTAGGTGATGATACAGGTAGGTTTAAAGTTTGTTTATATGCTTATAAATATATTCCTAAAGGACAACTAGAATGGTGTCAGGATAAGTATTGTGATTACATTACAAATAACTTCTTAACCAGAATAAAAATTTATAATGTGTTCACACCAGGCAGAGACGGATACAATGATGTGTTCAAGATTGATATTGAAGGAGAACAAAAATATGAACTCACCATATTTAACCGTTGGGGAACTAAGGTGTTCTATAGTACTGATAAAAATAATATGTGGAATGGTAAGGATAATAATGACGGAGCGGAATGTGCAAATGGAACTTACTTCTATGTATTTAACTACAGGTTAAGAGGACAAAACGATGCTACACAGCATGGAACGGTTACGCTAATCAGAGAACAATAATTAGCACTAACACAAATAAAAAATCCACCGAGTTTACTCGGTGGATTTTTTTTGCGGCTATATTTTATTTACCTAAATCTTTTTTGAATTAGCTGTTCAAGCTCAAGCACCAATTCGTGATCATTATTCCATGAATATTGTTGCTTTAATTCATTAAAAAAAAGCAGTGCTTCATTTAAATCAGTAGCCGAATTGAGTTTATCAATAGATTTAGCGTAATCAACCGTGTTTTCTTTGAATAGCTCATTTACGAAAGCAATTTTTTTGTTAAGGGTTATGGCAGTTTTTAAACTCTCCACTTTTGCATCGTTAATTATTTCTTTTAATCCGGTTTGCTTTGTGCCCGATATTTTTTCGTGAATGGTGGTTTCGGGTTGTGCAATATTTAAGTGTGGAGTAATCTCTGGAATAACGATGTTGGGTTGAGGAATAGAAGGAACCACCTGCTCAATTTCAACTGCTACTTTAGGAATAATTTGTTCTTCATTTTTCGGTGTGTCGAAAATTGTTTCTTGTGTTACAACCGGAATAGTTTCGGTAACAATGGTTGCAACTTTTGCCTCAAATGTTTCGGCACTAATAGTTTTTACAGATTCAACAACAGAATCATTTTTTGTTTCAAGTTGTAAAATTGATTCGTAAAGCGACAAACATTTTTGCTTCAGTAAATCTTTTTCAATGGCATTAGGAATGTTGTTTTTTACAATCAGCTCTTTGCCCAGGCTGTTCAGTTCTTCAATCTGTAATTTTAGTTTATGAAGCAATTGTATGGAATTCATATTTCAGTTTTCTAAGAACACAAATTTCTAAAAGAAATACCCACTGTCAAATAAAAAGAAAACACAAGGTGTGAGTTACTTAAAAAAAGACAATAAGAATTTTAAAATTCTTGTATTTTTACCGATTCAAAAGCTATGTTTTTAGAGCCAAGGTTACGTTCGGTACAACACAAAAAAGGATGGATTGAAGTGATTTGTGGGTCAATGTTTTCAGGTAAAACCGAAGAATTGATACGCAGACTTAACCGTGCGCGGATAGCTAATTTAAAAGTTGAGATTTATAAATCAGCAGTTGATACGCGCTATCACGATACCGAAATTGTTTCTCATAATTCAAATGCCATTGATTCGATTCCGGTTACCTCATCATTAAACATATTGCTGATGACACAAGATGCTGATGTGATAGGAATAGATGAAGCTCAGTTTTTCGATGCAGAGATCGTTTATGTGTGTGAAACACTTGCTCAAAAAGGCGTTAGAATCATTGTTGCTGGATTAGATATGGATTACTTGGGTAAGCCTTTTGGGCCAATGCCTCAGCTTATGGCCATATCCGAATTTGTAACAAAAATTAATGCCATTTGTATGGTGTGCGGAGATATTGCGACACATACATTTAGGAAGTCGCACGAAAACTCATCACTCGTAATGCTTGGCGAAAAGGATACTTACGAAGCGCGATGCAGAAAGTGCTTTACTGAAGGAATGAAGAAAGACGTTTAGAAATCGGTACTTAATGAGAAATAATACACAGGAGTTTTAATCAACTCACTGTCTTGTATTCCCCAGGCAACATCTCCACGAATAAAATAGCCAAGCAATTTAGTTCGCAAACCACCACCCAAACCAGCAACAATCGGATCTCTTACATTAATAACAGTTGCCTTGACATTAGCTACTTCAACAATTTTTTGATTGTAAGTATTTTCTTCTGAATACGGACTTATTCCTGACCAAGCTGTTCCTATATCAAAAAACGGAACGAGTTGAAAGTTGGTTAAAAAATCAGAGTGAATTGGACGATTGAACAAATAGGTGAAAACAGGGAATCGTATTTCATAATTCATCACCGCAAATGAATTTCCATTTCTGATGTTTTGATTGAAACCACGCATGTTTGTTGCCAAAGCCTGAAAAACAAAATTCTCAGAACTGATTGCATTATTCGACTTATCGTATGCTGGCGAGATGGTATTGTCAACACCACCTAAAATGTATTTTACTTTTGCAGGGCCAAAGGAAGTATTGTAAGTTAATCGAGAACAAAATATTAGCTGACGATGAATTTTTTGATAATGCCTGAAGTCGAATCCGGCAGCATTAAGCTGAACATTTTGATCTTGCATATTATAGTAGCGTTCATAAAAAATTTTGAATCGCGTGCCGTTGTATAAATTTAAACCTTTAGGAATGGTGTTGTCTAAAACATATTCAATTTTAAAGCCCGCCCAGTAAGTAACTTTATCAGGTGTTTCAATACCTGTTTGATTGGTTGACTGAAAAATATCTCGGTCTTCTCTTCCGAATACATTTACTTTTATTGCCGTTATCGTGCTAAAAGGATATTTAATAGCATATCTTAATTCGTGAGAAGTATTTTTAACGGCAATGTTATCAGGTGTAGTTCCGTTTCTTACTTGCCTATAAAAAGTGATACTTTGGTCGAGTCTTTTTTTCAAAGTTTCGTAAGTGAGAAAATAATCAACGCCACTTAAATCAAGTGGAATTCTGAATCCACAAGTTAATCTGTAATCTTCCATCAAATCCACCAAACCAAGTTTCATCATTCCGTTTAAGCCTGGGTTAAATAAATTTTGACCGGATGAAGTAATAGGTTGGTAATATGAATTGATTACTGAGTTGTCGAGTTGCGTTACAAAATGATCGGGGAAAAATGTTACATCATAAAATCTTGGTGCTGCCATCTTAAAACTTTTTGACGACTTAATTTCAGAAGGTTGAAATGATGGTTTTACATCATCAGTCTTGTATGTTTTTGGAGTAAACTCACTAACAAAAAAATAAGCATTGCTGTCAATCGTTTCGGTTTTAGTTATTTTAGGAATATCGTTTTTCTCAACCACGGTTGATTGGCGTTTGCTAAACACTTCAGGTCCGGGAACAAATGGTTTAGAAGCGAATCCGCTTTTTAACCTGAACATATTCGGATAAGTTTCTATTTTCTTACTTTCAGTTTCGATATCGTTAACCACAGGAGAATATTTGATAAAAAACTTTCCATTCTCTCGAATCATATCATACACAGTTTGATTTTGTCTGCACATATCTTGTGCTAAAATGCTGCGGTTGTAATTTGTAATCGGATAAGTGAAAACAACATCTTTGTTGTGAATAATCGTGTCGATTTTAGCAACATTATTGTTGAGTGATATTCGTTTTCCATTGTATAAAAAACTTTCACCTTTGGTTTCGAGTGTTTCAAAGTTTAATGTATCAGTTGATGTTGTGTCTTTGTATGAAACATCCAATTCGGTATAATCGTATTGCTCTTCAACTCTTACTGCGTAGCGGTTTTGAATACCATTGTATTCTGTAAGATAAGAATAATACTGCGTGTTATATTCCATCGGATCGGTTTCATTTATATAAGGCGTTTTGCTCAACCGTTTTAGTTTTTTACTTCCGGTTTCAAAATCATATAAATAAACATCAAGATTATTGTCGTTACTTAAAATAGTGCTTTTTGCTTCACCAATTATTTCGCTGTTGCGGTTCGAACTAAAAATAATTTTTGTTGAGTTTTCTACAAATCGAGGATATAAATCATCACTCGGGTCATTTGTTATTTGGCGCTCTTTTCGACTTTGAATATCGTAAACATAAATATCCGATTGTCCTTTTCTGATAGCCGATACCACAATGGTTCTTCCGTTTTGTGAGTAATCAAAGCTGGTAATTTTATCAAACTTTCCGAAAGTAAGTGTCTCTTTTTTCTTTAATCGTAAGTCAATTGTTGTAATCTGTATTTTCCCTTTTTTCTCGTGAACGTATGAAAATTTTTCACCACCCGGATGCCACGATAAAATTGGAAACGAATGGTCAATTTCCGTCTGATGATATTTCAATCCACCCTTGTGTACTTTTTTAGTTTTACCTGTTTTGGTATCAACCAGCCAAACTTTATACTTACCATATTTATTGGTTGTAAACGCAACAAAATCTCCTTTAGGGGCAACTTTCATTTGTGGTTCAACGTAAGGACGCAAACGTTTTTTTATATTAAAATCATTATTCGGAAGGTTACGGTTCAAGTCTTCTTTTGCATATTGTTCTTGATAATATTTCAACCAATCTTTCATGGTTTGTTTCATGTCGTAACC
>CANKGI010000047.1 GCA_947481365.1 Bacteroidota bacterium
CAACAAGAACTTTCGATTGACGAGATTACTCAATTGCTGAGTAAGTAGAATTTAAACCCAAATATCATCATTGATACCCAGAAAACGGCATTTCAAATAGTTTGGAATGAATCATTTTGTTATCAAATAATTAGAAATAAATTTGAATCGCATTTAAATGATAATTAGAAGCCAAATGAAAAAAATTTTAATACTTGAAGATGATCAAGTAAATCAGGAATTGTTGAAACTTTATTTGAACGATACTTTTGATACAGAATTAGTAAGTTCGATAAGTGAAGCATTAGCACTTCTTAATAAAAACACTTATGATATTATCATTTCTGATATACATATCAGCGATGATTCGAATAAAGACGGGGTAGATTTTTTGAAAGCTGTAAGAGCAAATACCAAAACAGCAAATATTCCAATTTTGGCATACACCGCATTTAACGACCCAAATGATATCAACGAAATTCAGTTTACAGGTGTAATATCAAAACCGATTACCAAACAAGATTTTCTGAAACGAGTAAACAGTTATTTAGTTAAAAGCTAATTCAAGATTGTCCATATTTTTACTCCATACCATAGGTATAAGTAACAAACAAACAATATTCCGAAAGCCACCAAAAAGGCCCAAAGAATTCCAAAAAACTTACCACCTGCATTAGTTCCTGCCGTAAATATTCTTCGAGTAATATAATCGCTAAAATTATTGATACGACTATAAGCAGGATATAGTACAAAAACTGTCATAACCATTCCGATTAAAGTAGCTTTAAACGGATGTGTACCATTCATAAATTTAATCATAAAATCACCGATTAAAGTGGTGAGTAAATTGATGATTAAAATAGAAATAATAAAAAGCAGAAAGTTTGCAAACTTCCGAAAACTCATCAGCTATTTTCTTTTGAAGTGTTTTGTTTAAAACCAATAGTTGGTTTTTCAACAATCTTAGAATAATCAATTTTGAAATTTTCTATGTCTTCAAATTTCAACACATGAATCATATCTGTTGTTCGTTCGGTTGGTTCGAGTTTAGCCAGTCTTAGGTGTTGGTTTTGTATGGCTTCTTCAACAAACTTCCTTACGTTACGTGCATTGCCAAAATATTTTGTTCGTGTATCAAACAAAAATTTCATGTAATTTTTGATATGTTCGGTAGCTTTTTCTTCGGTGGTAATACTATTGTTGGCAAACATCTTTAATGCAATTTCTGCAAGTTGTTCAGCTGTAGAATCTTCAAATTTAAATTCCCTGTCGAAACGAGAACTCAAGCCAGGATTAGATTCGAGAAAGCTTTTCATGTTATCGGTGTAACCGGCAACAATCACAATTAAATTACCACGATTATCTTCCATTCTTTTCAAAATGGTTTCGATGGCTTCTTTTCCAAAATCATTTTCACCACCTTCCGACAATGAATATGCTTCATCTATAAAAAGCACACCACCCATGGCTTTATTGATAATGTCGTTTGTTTTAATGGCTGTTTGACCAACATATCCACCAACTAAAGTTTGACGATCGCATTCAACTAAATTTCCACGCTCGAGTATCCCCAGTGCTTTATAAATTTGTGCAAGCAAACGAGCAACAGTTGTTTTACCTGTTCCCGGATTTCCAGTAAAAACAGTGTGTAACGAAAAGCTCTGGCGAATGTCTTTATCAATTTCTTTGTAAAACCTAACCAGTTTAATCAGTTCGTCAATTTCGTTTTTAATATTGTTTAAACCGATAAGCGCATGCAGCGTGTTTGTTGCAGCTTTCAATAAATCTTCGTCAATCGGAATATCTGCAATACTCTTGGTTTTTTCACCAAATATTTTTGCAATATCTTCAGGTTTAATTGTAGATAATTCTTCTTTACTAAGCTCATTTGGGTTTGCACTTTGCATCAAACGTAAACCCATATTCATTTTACTTTCGTCAATAAGTGAGTTTACATAACGTGCATTTCCAAACGACTTATCGCGCTCACGGTATGAATCTACCAGTTTTTTATATAAAAATTCTTTTGCATCGGAATTGAAGATGATTGAACGTTTTGTGGAAGTGTATTCAGCAATTTGCATTAATTCCTGTGGGGTGTAATCAGGAAAATCGTAGTACATATTAAAACGAGATTTTAATCCTGGATTTGATTCTAAAAAGCTCGTCATTTCCTCAGGATAACCGGCAACAATAATTGCCAAATCGCCATCACCATCACTCATTTCTTTTAATAAAATTTCAATGGCTTCTTTTCCAAAATCTTTCGAATCATCATTTTTACGAGCAAGTGCATAAGCCTCGTCAATAAAGAGGATTCCACCTTTTGCTTTTTTAATAATCTCTTTCGTTTTTGGTGCAGTTTGTCCGATATACTCGGCTACAATATCACTTCTATCCACTTCAACTACATGTCCTTTAGTAAGCAATCCCAATTCTTGATAAATTTTACCGAGCATTTTAGCAACAGTTGTTTTTCCTGTTCCAGGATTGCCTGTAAAAACCGCATGTAAACTTATTTTTTCCGAATCTTCAAATCCTTTTTCTTTTCTAAGTCGGATAAAATTTAAATAGGTAGTGTATTCTTTTACTTTTTTCTTGATCGATTCTAATCCAATCAAATCATCCAGTTCTTTTAAAACAGATGTAACCGAATTTTCGTTATTTAATTTTGATTTTTCGGTAATTACTTTTGTTTTTGCTTTTTGAATAACAGTTCGGCTTGCGTTATCTTTTTCGTCTACAAACTGTTCGCCTACTTCAAATGGAACCGTAGCAATTATCTGGTCCATAAAAACAATATCCACCGAGTAAATATCATTTCCCCAAGTTCCTTTTTGGTCGGAACCCCAGCCAATGGTGTATTCAAAAATCGGGTCTTTTGTAGGAATGAAAATAAGTTTTTCAATACTACCTTTAAGTTGTCCCGAATGGGTTTTAAAATTGAAGAACATTTCGCAAGGCCATGATTCTTTATCTTCAACTAAATTCTCGCAATTCACTTCAACCCACACATATCGAGTTTCATGAAAGTTAAATGCCGATACGTATTTTCTTTCTTTTTTTGGAAGATTTGAATCCGGTCCTTCATATAATTTAATGTCGGTTAAATTAAAAAATGGATTGACTGTTTCGGTAACAATCCCTTCAGATTCAATATAAAATATTTTTTCGGCTACAAATACATTATCAATCCAAGCTTCCCATCTATAACTTCCCTCTTTCCAATAAGCTCCAGAAGTTTTTACTCCCCATCCTTCGCGCACATAAACAATATTTTCGTCTTTTCGAATGGTTCTATCTGTTACCAAATTTGCAATTTCGGTTCCGTCAATATTGTTCACACATTTTAAACTCATGCGTATGTCCCAATCTTCTTCATCAAATAGTTTATTAAAAAAAGAAAGTTCACAATAGATGAAAGTACATTCGGCTTCATCGTAAACAAGACGGTATTTTTTTTCATTATTGGCAAGCCATTCTGTGGAGCCAAAAATTTTCAGGTCTCTGAATTTATAGTGTACAGGTTTATCTTTTGCCATAATAACTGTGGTGATTCAATAATGATGTAAATTTCATATAAGATTCATGAATAAAAATATGGTTGTATGATGTGGTCGTAAAGAACGCAAAATCAGTTTGATATAATATTCACAATTTTTATTTAGTGGGTACTAAATGTTTATTTTAGTAAAAAATGACAGATTTATTTGCTGTTTATTTAAGTAATGATAGATTTGCAGTCCTTTTAAAAAGGAGAGGTGCCTGAGTGGCCGAAAGGGACGGTTTGCTAAACCGTTGTACTCGCAAGGGTACCGAGGGTTCGAATCCCTCCCTCTCCGCCAAACTAATTTTTATCATTGTTTGGTAGGTGAAAATATTCGAATGTTGAAACGTTAATTGGTTGTTTTATACCAATAAATAATATTGATACCAATCGGGGTGTAGCGTAGCCTGGTATCGCGCCACATTTGGGATGTGGAGGTCGTAGGTTCGAATCCTGCCACCCCGACAAATCAAAAGCAGCTCATTGAGCTGCTTTTTTTGTGTGAATGAAGCCGAAGAAATTATTTCAATTTCTTAAGGCTGAATGAATACAAAATAAAAGCTGAGCATCAGCTTTTGATTTAAGTCCCACCACAAAGGATCACGAAGTAATCCTGTAATCCTTTCTTATGGATTGAATAAGCTAAAAATAAAAGCTGAACATCAGCTTTTGATTTAAGTCCCACCACAAAGGATCATGAAATAATCCTGCTCATATTTTTTTTCTCTTAGTTTTGCAAAATGAAAAATTTTGCAATTGCCATTCATGGCGGAGCAGGTACCATTCTCCGAAATCAGATGACTGCCGAAAAGGAAGCACTTTATAAAAAAGGGTTGGTGGATGCAATTGAACTTGGAAATAAAATTCTTGCAGCAGGCGGTTCGTCAATAGATGCAGTGGAAGCTGCAGTTGAATCACTAGAGAATTTTCCATTATTCAATGCTGGTCGTGGTGCAGTGTTTACCAACAAAGGAACACATGAAATGGATGCATCCATTATGGATGGGTACACGCTTGAGGCAGGTGCAGTGAGTGGAATAAGCAATGTTCAAAATCCGGTGAAACTTGCACGATTAATCAAAGAAAAATCGGGACATGTTTTTTTAAGCGGGAAAGAAGCCGAAGAATTTGCACGAATTCAACATGTGCAATTTCAACCTGATGAATATTTTTTTACAGAAGAAAGATATAAGCAATGGCAGGAAGTGAAAAATACAGACTCTTATCAATTAGATCATGCTGATAAATCAGAAAAGAAATTTGGAACTGTTGGAGCTGTTGCCATTGATATTTATGGAAATTTAGCTGCTGCAACTTCAACAGGTGGTATGACCAATAAACGCTTTGGTAGGGTGGGAGATACGCCAATGATAGGTGCTGGAACGTATGCCAATAATAAAACCTGTGCAGTGAGTTGCACCGGTCATGGCGAATTTTTTATTCGTGCTGTTGTTGCTTACGATGTTAGTTGTTTAATGGAATATAAAGGAATGACATTAAACGAAGCATGCCTTTTTGTAGTGAAAGATAAATTGGTAAAACTGGGTGGAGAAGGTGGTTTGATAGCTATTGATAAAGATGCAAATATCGAATTGGTTTTTAATTCGGAAGGAATGTACAGAGCTTGGAAGAAAAATAATTCGGAAACAGAAGTAAGAATTTACGAAGCCTAATTTATTTTATGCTTCAACAGTGTTTGCAATAAACTTACGCTCTTTCAATAAAAAAGCATTTCCTCTCACCAAAATATGTACACGAATGTTTTCAACCGAAATAGGTTCGCCAATACTTACATCGGTAATATTTGAGTGGCGAATATCTTTTCCATCAACAATTACAACAGCACCGTTTCCAACTACTTCAATGTGATTTCCATCGGTAATAATTACTCCGGTATCTTCTCCTAAACCAATTCCTGCGCATTGCGGATTGCTTGCAACAGCTTGAGCTAATCGATTAAATCGTCCCCGTTTATCAAAATGTGAATCGATAATTACATTCGAAACAAAAGCTAAACCTGTTGTAATTTTTACTTCACCTTTTAAATGTGCAAGATCGCTTTTGCCTTGATAAATCATGGTGTTGCTCATTGCCATTGCACCTGCACTTGTTCCTGCAATCACAAAATTTTCTTCAGCATCTAATCTATCGTGAAGTATTTGATAAATTTCTGTTCCTCCAAAAGTGGTTGTTAAACGGAGTTGATCGCCTCCACTAAACATCACGCCATCACAATTTTTTATACGTTCAATATATTCAGGCAACGATACATCTTCGCGATTATGAATATGCATCACACCAATATTTGTGCAACCAATTTTACCAAAAGCTGTAAGGTAATTTTCTCCAACTTCATTGGGAATGGATGAAGCGGTGGTAATAACTTCAATACGTTTTTCAGTACCTCCAACTTCGTTAACAATTCTTTTTAAAATTCCGAGTTCGAAAAAATTGAGTCTGTTTCGTTGTACAAATCCTTGTTCTAAATCTGTTCCTTTATCTTCTGCTCCTCCTATTGAAATGAGTTTTCCTTTGGGCATCTCTAATCTAATTTATATTATTGTATGGTGGGGCAAAATATCACTCTCTTTTATTTAAACAAACAAAAAGAAATTCACTACTCCTAATAACATCGATATGAAAATCTTAGACATTAAAGTAATGCGTGGGCCAAACTACTGGTCGATAAGAAGACACAAGCTCATTCAGATGCGTCTTGATTTGGAAGAAATGGAAGAAAAGCCGACAAATAAAATCGATGGTTTTCTCGAAAGATTGAAGAAAACATTCCCAACAATGAAAAGTCATCGATGTTCAGAAAATTTCGAAGGTGGTTTTTTTCATCGAGTTGAAGAAGGAACATGGATGGGGCATGTTATAGAACATATTGCTCTCGAACTTCAGACTCTAGCAGGCATGGATTGTGGTTTTGGCCGTACACGTACAACAGGAAAAACTGGAATTTATAATGTTGTTTTTAGTTACATGGAAGAAAAAGCAGGCACATATGCAGCTCGTGCTGCTGTGAGAATTGCAGAAACTTTGGCTGCCGGACATGATTATGATTTACATGAAGATATCCAAAATCTGAGAGAGATTCGCGAAGATGAACGTCTCGGACCAAGTACTGGTTGTATTGTTGATGAAGCCGTGCATCGCGGTATTCCTTATATTAGATTGAATCGCCATTCGCTTGTTCAGTTGGGTTATGGAATCAAACAAAAACGAATAAGAGCAACCATTGCTAGTACTACTGGTAGCATTGCAGTTGATATTGCATGTGATAAAGAAGAAACAAAAAATTTATTGGAAGCTGCAGAAATACCAGTTCCGAAAGGAAGAATTGTTTACAGTGAGGAAGGTTTACAAGCAGCAATTGATAGTGTAAAATATCCGCTTGTTACAAAACCAGTTGATGGAAATCATGGCAAAGGCGCAACTACAAATATTAATAATTGGGAAGATGCTGTGCGTGGTTTGGAAGCTGCAAAAAAATATGGTCGAGGCGTAATTGTCGAAAGGTATATCACAGGTGAAGACCATCGTGTATTGGTTATCAATTACAAATTTGTTGCTGCAGCAATACGTAAACCTGCTGCTGTTAAAGGTGATGGCAAGCATACCATACAGGAACTGATTGATAAAGTAAATGAAGATCCACGAAGAGGATATGGTCATGAAAAAACATTGACAGCTATAAAAGTTGATGATTTTACAATGGACATGCTTAACAAAAGTGAGTTGACACTTGATAGCGTTTTGAAAAAAGGGGAAGAATTATTTTTAAAGCCAACAGCAAATTTAAGTACAGGAGGAACCGCTACAGATGTAACAGATATGGTTCATCCTGATAATATTTTTATGTGCGAGCGTATTGCTAAAATCATCGGATTAGATATTTGCGGTATCGATATTATGGCGCAAAATTTAACAGAGCCTATTACCGAAAATGGAGGTGCTGTTTTAGAAGTAAATGCTGCTCCAGGTTTCCGCATGCATATCGATCCAACTGAAGGTTTGCCTCGCAATGTTGCCGAGCCTGTTATTGATATGTTATACCCTCACGATAGCAGTGCACGAATTCCAATCATTGCTGTTACCGGAACAAATGGTAAAACAACCACTACGCGTTTGATGGCTCATATCATGAAGATTGTTGGGTATAAAGTTGGTTTTACAACAACCGATGGAATATATATTCAAAACAAATTAATGATGCGAGGTGATTGTACCGGACCTGTGAGTGCTGAGTTTGTGCTTAAAGATCCCACTGTTGATTTTGCAGTTTTAGAATGTGCACGCGGAGGAATATTACGTGCAGGATTAGGTTTTCATAATTGTGATATTGCTATTGTAACGAATGTAACCGAAGATCATTTAGGATTACAAGACATTGATACCATCGAACAACTTGCACGTGTAAAAGCTGTAGTGCCAGAGAGTGTTTTGCCAGGTGGTTATGCCATTTTAAATGCTGATAATAAATGGACTGCCGGAATGACCAAAGACCTTAGATGTAAACATGCTTTTTTTAGTATGGATGAAAATAATCCTGTCATAAAAAAGCACATGAAAGCAGGTGGTCTTGCGGCTATTTATGAAAATGGGTATTTAACAATTTGCAAAGGAACTTGGAAAATACGTGTTGAAAAAGCGATCAATATTCCATTAACTTTTGGTGGACGAGCAGCATATAATATTCAAAATATTTTGCCAACATTGCTTGCTGCATTTATTCAAAATATAAAAATTGAAGACATCAGAAATGCGATGCAAACTTTTATTCCCGGCCCTTCACAAACACCAGGAAGAATGAATATTTTCCGCTTTCGTCATTTTGAAGTGATGGTTGATTATGCACACAATACTGCAGGTTTTGAAGCCATTGCTGATATGCTTTCTAAAGTTGATGTATCGCCAAAAGTTGGAATAATTGCAGGAGTTGGTGATAGGAGAGACGAGGACACAATTAATCTTGGTAAGATGGCTGCAAAAATGTTTGACGAAATAATTATTCGTCAGGATAGAAATTTGAGAGGCAGAACTGAAGATGAAATTGTAGCCTTGCTTACAAAAGGAATTTCAGAAGTTGATTCGAAGAAAAAAGTGATGGTTATTAAAAAAGAAACCGAAGCTATTGAACATGCCATCAAAAATGCAGTGAATGGTTCATTCATTTGCATATGCAGTGATGTAGTGCCTGATGCACTCGATCAAATTATGAAGTTGAAAGAAATGGAAGATGAAGGCAAAACAGAATTTGCAAAAGCTGATGCCAAATAAGCATTTCTTTTTTTAAGAAATTGACCCTGTTTTCGAGAATAAATTAATTGGTGTATTGAGGGGCGATCGCACTTAAAAATTTTACACTTTTCAAATCATCAGGTACACTGAATTTTTTATTCAGATTTCTGTGGCACGAATAAATATCAATAATCGATTGGAAGTTATTTTTCGAAATATCATAACTCATACCATTATCCATACTTATTTTGTATATCTCCGGTTTGTTTGAAAATAAAATCTCTTTGGCATAAATCAAATTAACGATTGTGTCATCTTTTAATCTGCAGAACATTTTACTCTTTAATAATTCTGAAAGAAATTTTAACGACAATCGAGAGATACATGTTACGTTACGAAGTTGAATGTAACATTTTGTATCACTGATTTTAATAGAGATGATGTTTTCTGGTTTAATAATTTTTTCGGAAAAGCGTGGTAAAACCTTTTTCATAACTAACGTTTATTAGGTAATTCAAAGGACCTCTAAATACTATAGTGTTTCGTTCAGTATTCGTTCAATATTGTATAATTTAAAGCGATTTAAAATGCACTCAATCCTGTAAGTGCTGAAATTTGTAAAACTTTGATTGTATAGCACAAACTAAAGTTAAAGGTGTTGGGTAAGTTTGAAATAATAATTTAAGCTATTAAACACATGTTTTACTTACCAATCGATTACAATCAATTTTATGATTTAGATGTTCATGCTGAAGAAACACCGAAGGACGTTTTTAAAGCTTTTTTAGTGGAAACAATTTCTAGAAAAGTTATTCAGGTAAATGACGATTTTATAAAATTGTTTAAAATAAATATTACAGAAGAAGATTTAGTTGGACAAAATAGTGTTCCACTTTTATTAAATATTTCTCAAAAAATAGCAGACGTAGAAGCATTTGGTTTTTTCTACTCAATGGCACTTGAGAACAGAAAAGGGAATCAGATTAATCATATTAAACTAAATTATAATACTGAACTTACAGTCAAGTATTCATACAATCAGCAATTCGCTTATCATTTCTGGGAGTTTACCAATAGCCCAATTAGAAAAGCAAGCTAACAACTTAGCATCTTTTTTGTTTTTTATTCAAAAAGCACTCATTTTCAAATCCAATTCACACTTTGTTAAAAACAGCTCATTTTGACTGTTTTGTATAAAATAAATAAGGGAATTTGTAAAACACGAATACATTTTTGATTTTAATTTGTAAAATAATTACCGATATGTAAACAACAAAGGTTAAACTTTGTGTGAAAATATGCGGATAAAGCCCATAAATTAATGATCGACAATATTTACAAAAACATCGTTTCATCTATGCCATTTATCTATGTTAACATGGATTTAACTGGTAAAATTATCGAATGTAACGAAGCAATGGGTAAATCATTTGGTTTAAAACCAGAAGATATTAACGGTAAGTATTTATACGAATTTGATAGAACCCACACAGAAGAATTTTACAATAAAAAAATTAATGAATGCATTGAAAAGAAATCAGTCTTTTTTCAAATACAATTTTTATTTAATAATGATGTAACGAATTATTTCAATGCACACTTTAAAATATTTGATACGGGTGGGCATGATAGTAAATCTATCGTTGCTATATTAACAAATACAACATCAGAAGTAGAACATGTGAATGAACTTGAGTTCATGAATAGTGTTTTTCTTGAAGTGATTGACAGCAGTTACAGAGGATTGTTTATTGTGAAATCCAGTGGCAGTATCATGTACACCAACAACAGATTTTCAGAATTCTTTAACGTAAATGAAAATTTGATTGATCAAAACAGGAGTGTGTTTGATAAAATTATTGGCGAAAACGCAGTTAGTTTTAATAAATATAAAACATTTACTGAAAATTGCTATAAAAGCAAAAAAGAGTTGAGTGGTGTTGAGATTGAGTTTAAAGATGGCAGAATATTTTTATTGAGTTACGAGCCTGTTTTGCAAAATGACGAAGTTGTGGCACACATCTTTTTCTATAATGATATCACAGAAGGAGTAAATGCAAAGAAACATTTGGTGTCGCAAAAATTATTTTACGACAAGCTAATTGAAGATATGCCTATTGAAGTAGTGATTTTTGATGCTAAAGATTTGAAAATTATTAATGCAAATGACAAAGCACTTGAGAATCCTGATTTATTAAATCTTTATTCATACGAAACAAATAAACAGGAGTTTAAGAAAACTGGTGAAGAGCTTGAAAAACTTAAGCAAAAAGAAAAATATTTAATCAAAAGTATTGAAGAAAAAGCAATTGTTGAATACGATGATTTTGTTAGCGATCAATTTGGAGTTAAAAAATTTTACAGAAGATACGTTTCTCCGTATTTAATTGAAGATGACCCAAAGTTTGTAACAGAATTTGGAGTTGACTTAACTGAAATTATTGAATCAAAAAACCGACTAGAGAAATCGGAAGCCAATATGAGTGCTTTGGTTTCATCATTAAACGACATGGTTTTTGAGTTAAACTTGGAAGGTGAAATAGAGAAAATTTGGACAAATGATAATTCTAATTTGTCGATTCCTGCTATTCAGATGATAGGTAAAACTGCATCTGACTATACGGATGAAATTGTTTCAATAAAGTTTAAAGAATTATTTAAGAAGTGCCTTACTGAGCGTACAACAGAGTATTTAGAATTTAAAGGGTTACATAAATTTTATCAATTAACATTGAGCCCGGTTTTGTTTAATGATAAAGTGAGCAGAGTTTCTGTATTACTTAAGAATATTACAGATCAGAAAAAGCAAGAAACTTTATTGGCAGAGAGTGATGCAAAATACAGATTGATTTCGGAGAATGTGGTTGATCTTATTTCTGTTCATACGATGCAAGGCGATTTTATTTTTACTTCAAAATCATACGAAACAATTTTAGGATATGAGCAGGACGAATTGATAGGGAAAAATGCACTAAGCATTATTCATCCCGATTATCACAACGTAATTGTAGAATCGTTGCAAATACTTTCAAAAGCAAATCCTACTGATGTTAGAGAGTTTAAACTGTTTAAAAAAGATGGCTCATTGGTTTATGTTGAAGGAGTGGCAAAAGCCCTTTTTGATAATGATGGGAATGTTACATCATGTCAGGTTTTGTGCAGAGATATTGATAAACGTAAAGCTGCTGACGATTTAATATTGAATGCCCTTGAAAATGAAAAGGCATTGAATATGATGAGAACAAAGTTGGTTTCTACCGTTTCTCATGAATTCAGAACGCCCCTTTCAACCATTTATTCGAGTACAGAGTTAATTGAAATGTACTTAAATAAATATGAAAAAATTGCAAATAAAAATATCGTAAAACACCTCGAAATTATTAAAGAAGAAATTGATAGGATTACTCAATTGATGGATGATGTGTTGCATTTAACCAAAGAAGATTCTAAAAACACAAAATCTAAAATCGAAATATTCAATTTGGCAGAAATATGTTTAAAAGTAATTGAGAATAATTTTTCAAATGATAAAGAAGGACGGAAAATTATTTCACACTTTGAATCACAGGAAATGTTAGTTGAAGGTGATCGAAATTTAATTACCTATTCAATTATTAATTTGATAAATAATGCATTTAAGTATTCGGAAGGAAGAGGAGATGTTGAACTCAATTTATCTAAAGATGAACACAATGTAATGTTAAAAATTATCGATAAAGGTATTGGTATTCCTGAGAGCGACTTACCTTATTTGTTTAATACATTTTATAGAGCTAAAAATACCGATGGTATTCCGGGAACTGGTTTAGGACTAGTAATTGTAAAAACATTTATCGAAAAAAATAAAGGCAAAATTTATCTCGAAAGCAAAATAAATAAAGGAACAACAGCAACAATACAATTACCTATTTATACAAAAATTGAAGATTAAAAAATAACTACTATGGTTAAAATACTTTTTATTGACGATGAAAAACATTTACGTTTAAATGTTAGTGAAATATTAACACTGGAAGGATATGATGTTATTACTGCAAACGATGGATTAGAAGGTTTGGCAAAAGCAATAAATACCGAACCTGATTTGATATTATGTGATTTAATGATGCCAAATTTGGATGGGTATTCGGTTTTAAGTGAATTGAAAAAAACAGATTTGAATGAAATACCTTTTATATTTCTAACAGCAAAATCTGATCATTCGGATACACGAAAAGGGATGGAATTAGGAGCTGATGATTACATTACTAAACCTTTTACGCGCGAGGAACTTGTTAATAGCATTAAAACACGCCTTGATAAACGTATCAAATCAAAACGTTTACTGAAATCAAAAATAGAGGAAGACCGTTTAAATTTAGTCAATCACTTTAATGGTGCAGATATCAGAACTTCATTAAATATCATTCTTGGAATGTCATCTGTTCTGTATAATTCGAACGACAATAATTTAGGTGAAGATTCAAACAAAATGCTTACCTATATCATTAATTCGGGTTGGAATATTGTTCGTTTTATGAACAATTTCTATTACAACGAAATATTGAATAAGGATGAAATAACACCCGAATTTAAATCAATCGAAGCATACAAAGCAAAATCAAGTATAGAAGTGATAGCTAAAAAACTCACTTTAGAATATGCAAGAAGTAAAGATTTAACACTTTCAATTGAAGATGTTGAAGTGCCCATAGATGAACAGTTGTTTAATTATATAACGGAAGAATTACTTTACAACGCATTTAAATTTACCCAAAAAGGAAATCCTGTTTTGGTAAAAGCATATGAAAAGGATCATTTATTTTTCCTGGAAGTAAATGATTTTGGAGTTGGCTTTTCGGCAACAGCAGATCAAATACAGCCATTTAAAAAATTCTCAAGTAAATCAGATGCGCCATGCAGTGGATTGGGTTTAAGCAATGTAAAACGCATTACTGAGAAAATGGGAGGAACTTTTAAACTCGACACAAAGCCTAATGAAGGAAGCAGCATTTTAATTTCATTTAATAAATTTAAAAAATAGTCAAATGGGTCAAAATTCAGATTTAGAAATAATGGTAATTGAAGATTACACACCTTTGCGTAAATCTCTTCAGGAATTAATTTCAATGCATTATAAAGTGGTTGTTGCTCAAAACACCAAACAGGCACGAGAATTAATAAGCAATCATAAGCCTAATTTAATCGTGTCGGATGTGATGATGCCGAATGAAGATGGTTTTCAGTTTGTAAAATTATTGAAAAGCAATCCCGACTATGCATTGATTCCTGTGATTTTTTTAACAGCTTTAAATGATGAAAATAACCTACTCACAGGTTTTGAATCGGGGGCTGTTGATTATATGACAAAACCATTCAAAAATCAGGAGTTGCTTGTTCGCATAAAAGCCATTCTTAATTTTAATAAGATTATTACTAATCATCTAGAAACAAAACATATGATCAGTAGTTCGGGAAATGATTTGCCTCAATCGGAAGACAAAAAGGTTGAAAGGAAAATCATGGAGTTTTTAGGTAAAAACTACAGTAATCCAGCCTTAAGCCTTCCGCAAATTGCAGGTCATTTAAATATGAGTATTTCATCGCTCGAAAGATGGTTTAAAAGAACCCAGGGTGATACCGTTTCGATTTATATCAAAAAGTATCGATTAACTCGAGCAGAAATAATGATTAAGCAAGGAATTGGAAATGTTTTCGAAATTTCAACACAATGCGGATTTGCCACACAGCAATATTTTAGCAAGTGTTTTAAGGAACATTTCGGAATGTCGCCCACAAATTACCGATTTGAGAAAACCATGAAACACCAATCCGTTTAAAAACTAATTCAGATAAACACTGATAGTTTTCTTGTCAATTACCACATCCACATGATCTTGTAAAGTTGTAGATAATGATATTCCAATAAAATCAGCTCTCACCGGGAAGTTTTTATGGTCTCTGTCAACCAATACTGCTGTATGAATTTGTTTTGCATTTCCTTTTAAGAAAGGTAAAAGTGCGTAAGCCATTGTTTTTCCGGTGTTTAGCACGTCATCCACAACCAAAATATTTTTACCTTCAAGTTTTAGCCCTAGGTCGCTAAGCTTCATTGTTTTTTCAGAAGGATTTTTTTTATCGATACTGGTTTTTATTCGGGTGATTTTGAGTTTGCAAATCAATTTCAATTGTTCTTCTATCATACCGGCTACAATGTATCCGTTACCGTCAATACCCGCTATAATGAGTTCTTTTTCTCTAAAATTATTCTCATAAATCTGATATGCAATACGTTTTAATACCTGCTGAACCTGAGAGTTATCGAGAATTTTTATTTTTTTTGAAGCCATGGTCTGATGTAAATATCATGTGCAAAATATTACTTTGCCCTGCAATATCAAAACATCGAAAAGGAAAGGTTCACTTGGATAAAATGAATTTTTTTGATTCGATTTGGATATAAATGAAAAAGCCTTACTTTTGCCCTCCAAATTTTTACTAATTATGAAAGCAGAAATTCATCCAAAAAACTATAGATTAGTTGTATTTAAAGACATGTCGAACGATTATTCGTTTATTACGCGCTCGGCTGTTGAAACTCGTGAAACGGTTAAATGGGAAGACGGAAACGAATATCCGCTCTATAAATTAGAGATTTCTCACAAATCGCATCCTTTCTTCACTGGTCAGCACATGTTTGTTGATACTGCTGGTAGAATTGATAAATTTAAGAAAAGATACGCAAGCAAAAAATAATGTATTATTGCATACCAATATTAAGCTCTCTATTTTGAGAGCTTTTTTTTTGTTCAATGATTAAATAAACATTTTCTGATTGTATGAATTACATTGTTTTTGACAGCAGCGACAGAATAAATTTATTGCCATTTACTTTTACCCGTCCTTCGGCTGGTATTCGAATTGGAATTTTAACCATTGCCGAAAAATGGGAAAAGTATCTTCAAACTTCTGTTTCCTATTTAACGGAAGAATATTTGCAGAAAAAATTTGCTCTAAAAACCGCAGCCGATAATATGTTAATCAACGGAACTGTTTGCCCCGATGAAATTATCGTAAGAGAAATTGCAAGTTTGAATGATGGCGAAGCATTGGTAAAAGGAAATGTTTTTATTGCGGTACGTTTAAAAAATATTGAAG
>CANKGI010000048.1 GCA_947481365.1 Bacteroidota bacterium
CAAAACATGCTTGTAAAATTTCACGTCCATCAACCAGTTTACTGTTCTCAGAATATACAGGTTTTATTTCCTCTACATTCATCACCGAATCTTTAGAATGACTGTAAAGATTAGAGCTGTATCGGTCGAAGTTTAATATCTCAAATTTTTCTTTGTAACGGATGAGGTTATGTCTGGCATCACTTTCTTCACCAATTGTTAATCGCAATCCCGCACCAAAAGCTTCGCTAACTTCTCTTCGTGTTGGTTCATTAAACTTATTTAGCTGTTCAATCTTTTCGTTGATTTCATTTGCTTTTGAACTGCTAGAAGCTAAATCGGCAAGTAACTGAGAAACTTCTTCAACGTCATTTTTTATCGGGTTGATGTAAGCTTGCCAGGCAGCACTTTTACTATCAGCTACAAATTTTTTCTCTTCAACTTCAATAGCTTCAATTTCTTCAAGAGTTGAAAAGCCACGATCGATAATCCATTGCCGGAATCTGGTCATGCAATCATGATCTTTTTCCCATTCCAATCTTTCTTTGGTTTTATAGCGTTCGTGCGAGCCTGATGTTGAGTGTCCTTGTGGCTGTGTTAACTCGCGTACATGAACAATTGCAGGGATGTGTTGCTCACGTGCAATGCGCGAAGCCTCATCATATACGCGTATCAATTCAGGATAATCCCAACCGTTTACCACATATATATTGTAGCCTTCTCCTTTTTCATCGCGCTGAAAGCCTTTTAATATTTCTGAAATATTTTGTTTGGTAGTTTGATATTTTGCTGGAACAGAAATTCCGTAATCGTCATCCCAAACAGAAATAATCATTGGAACTTGCAATACACCAACCGCATTAATCGCTTCAAAAAAGTGCCCCTCGGATGTACTAGCATTTCCTATTGTTCCCCATGCAATTTCGTTTCCGTTTTCCGAAAATATATTCTCGCCTAAAATGTCTTTATTATTTCGGTAGTATTTTGAAGCGTAAGCCAATCCTACTAAGCGAGGCATTTGTCCGGCAGTTGGCGATATATCGGCAGATGAATTTTTTAAATTTTTTAAATCTCGCCACATACCATTTTCATCTATGGTTCGTGTTGCAAAGTGACCGTTCATCATTCTTCCTGCCGAAGCGGGTTCTGCAATTACATCGGTGTGGGCGTATAATTGCGCAAAAAACTCCTGAACGGTATGTAATCCTGCAGCCATCATAAAAGTTTGGTCGCGATAGTACCCCGAACGAAAATCTCCAGCTTTAAAAAATTTGGACATTGCAATCTGCGGAAGTTCTTTACCATCACCAAAAATACCAAACTTGGCTTTGCCGGTTAATACTTCTTTCCTTCCTAGTAAACTAGCTTGACGGCTACGATAGGCAATCGTATAATCACTGATGATTGAGGCTTTAAATTGGTCTAACGAAATCTTTTCAGTTTCGGCTTTATTCATAAAAAATATTTTAACGGGTCGAAAATAATTCGATTGCAAACTTAAGATTATACAAATTAAAATTTATTAAGAAATTTTTAAGTACCACTTGCTTTTGTATAATTGCAATGTATAATTAAATTTGACGTTATCATTAACGTTGGTACAATCTTTGAAATTTATAAACCAAAATAAAATAAACACAATGAAAAAAATCATTATCACAGCATTCATCGCTGTTTCGGCAGTTTTTGCAAGTAATGCACAAACAGCAGCCCCAGCACCAGTTCCTGCAGAAAATAAAAATCAAGCAGACATTACATTCGACAAAGATGTAAATGATTTTGGAGTGATTCCACAAGGAACGCCAGCATCTTACACATTCTATTTTAAAAACACTGGAAAAGAGCCATTAATCGTTACAAGTGCTTCAGCTTCTTGCGGATGTACAACTCCAGAGTGGACAAAAGAGCCTGTTAAGGCAGGTGGAAAAGGATTTGTAAAAGCTACTTATAATGCAGCTTCTGTTGGTCCGTTCACAAAAACAGTTACCGTTGTTTCTAATGCAAAACACACTCCTGTGGTATTAACAATCAAAGGAGAGGTTAAAGTTGCTACTGAAGTTACACCAACTCCAGTTCAACCTGAAAAGACAATTAAGTAATTCTTTTAAAATATCATTCAAAACCTGCATTGACATCATAATCTCTGCAGGTTTTGATTTTAATTACCCAGTTATGAAAAAAATATTTGCAATCGTTTTATCATTGTTTGCTTTGCAAGCATTTTCGCAACAACAAGTTCCTCCCACAAATAACAATGAACCTAAAGCAGAAATAAATTTCGAGGCTACCTCATTTGACTTTGGAAATATTAAAGAAGGAACACTTGCAGCGCATGAATTTATTTTTACCAATACTGGTAAAGTTCCTTTGGTATTGAGTAATGTTCAGCCATCTTGTGGATGTACTTCACCAGAATGGAGCCGTGAACCCATTGCTCCTGGAGCTAAAGGCAAGATTAAAGCAGTTTATAATTCTTACGGTAGACCAGGTGCATTTCAGAAATATATTTATGTAAAATCGAATGCTGCATCGGGCGAAGTTGATTTAACAATCAAAGGAACCGTATTGGCAACACCTCCTGAACCTGTTTCGCCAGTAAGGAATCCATTAAACAACGATTAATTTTATTTTACAAAGTTCTTCCCGGATATACTCTTAAAGCTTCGTCAAGGCAATTCATTGCATTTTTCATGGCGTCAATATTCAGTACATACGCCAAACGAACTTCATCTGTTCCAGAGCCTGGTGTTGAGTAAAATCCTGAAGCAGGAGCAAGCATAACAGTTTCGCCATTGAGTTCAAACTCTTCTAGCAACCACTGACAAAATTTATCTGCATTGTCAATAGGTAATTTTGCAATGCAATAAAATGCACCACTTGGTTTTGGACAGAATACACCTTCCATTTTGTTTAAAGCTTCAACAATAAAATTTCTTCTATCGGTATACTCTTTTTTTACATTTTCAAAATATTCAGCTGGTGTTTCGAGTGCAGCCTCTGCACCAATTTGACCGAAAGTTGGAGGACTCAAACGAGCTTGTGCAAATCTTAATGCCGAAGCCATGATCTCTTTATTTTTTGAAATAAGAGCACCAATTCTGGCTCCGCAAGCGCTATATCTTTTAGATATTGAATCGAGTAAAATGATATTGTTGTCGATTCCTTCGAGGTGCATTACAGAAATATATTCTTTTCCATCATAACAAAATTCACGATACACTTCATCACTCAATAAAAATAAATCATATTTTAAGACTAAATTTTTAAGAAGTTCAAGTTCCTCTCTCGAATATAAATAACCGGTTGGGTTGCCCGGATTGCAAATCATGATCCCTTTTGTTTTGGGAGTAATGAGTTTTTCAAATTCTGAAATTGGTGGTAATGCAAATCCTGTTTCAATAAAAGATTTCACAGGTTTTACTACAACTCCGGATGCACACGAAAAGCCATTGTAATTTGCATAAAATGGTTCAGGAATGATTATCTCATCACCTGGATTAAAACAAGTCATTAAGGCTATTTGTATTGCTTCCGACCCTCCAGTTGTAATAATCATCTCATTTTCGGTTACATTAATATTATAGGTTTTATAATAGCCAGCCAATTTTTTGCGATACGATTCGAAGCCTGCAGAATGCGAATATTCCAAAACTTTTATATCTGTATTTTTAATAGCATCCATCATCACCTTTGGTGTTTCAATATCGGGCTGACCAATATTTAAATGATAAATTTTACGCCCGGCTTTTTTTGCTGCTTCAGCAAATGGAACTAGTTTTCTTATTGGCGATGCTGGCATTGACGCACCTTTTATCGATATTTTTGGCATTGGTTATAAATGATTATAGCGCCCAAAGGTAGTGAGAAATCTTAAATTGTGAAGAACTGAACTTGATTGGGATAAAAACCTCAACTCGTTTTATCATATTTGTATGATGATGAAGAATATTCTCTTTTGTATTTTTTTATTCTATACAGTCCTATCGTTTGCGCAAAGCAAAAAGGAAATGGTTTATGCAATCGCTTTGAAGCAAAATAATTATATTGAAACCAATCAGTTCGACAGTGTAACAAAATGCTTTTCTCCTTTTTTAAAAAATCAATTATCAACTGAAAAACTTGCAGAAATATGGAAATTACTTCCATATCAATTTGGCAAATTTGATAGTATTGAAAAAACAGATGTTGATACTTTGCCTGGGTTTTATACAACGACAACCTTGTTTAAATTCAGACATTCAAAAATTGCATTATTCATTTCATTCGACAACGATTTGAAGATTTCAGTTTTCGATTTTAGAAAGAATTATCAATACATTCCACCGGTTATCGTAAACACTTTAAAGTTTACTGAGCATAAAATATTTTTCGGAAAAGCCCCATATATTATTTCAGGAATGTTAACTATTCCAAATGATATTAAAAATCCTCCATGTGTAATTATTATTGGAAGTTCGGGTCCAAACGATATGGACATGACTTATGGAGATAATAAAATGTATAAGGATTTGGCATGGGAATTAGCTTGCAAGGGTATTGCTGTTTTTCGTTACGATAAACGAACATTCAATCTTGGTTCGCAAATACTCACTGATAAATATGCAGGTAAGCAATTAACTTTGAAAGAAGAATATTTGGATGATGCAAAATTTGCGATTGAGTACATTTTAAATTCAGGCAAAGTAGATTCGAAAAACATTTTCTTGATAGGACATGACCAAGGTGGCATGATGGCACCACTCATAGCAAAGCAAAATAAAAAAATTGCAGGCGTTATTATGATGGCTGCAAATGCCCGACCTACACAAGATGTGATGACAGATCAGATTGATTTTTTAATAAATGAGCCTGATTACAATTCGGTTCAGAAATCTTTTTATATCAAAACAAAACAACTAGCAGTCAAATCAAAAAATCCAAAATTGAAACCATCTGAACCCGAAGATTCAATGCCAGGGGCAACTGCTTCTTATTGGATTTCGGTTAACAATTATCACCAAATTGAAATAGCTAAGAATTTAAATCAACCTATTTATGTTTTGCAAGGAGAACGAGATTATCATGTTGGTTTGAAAGATTTCGAAATTTGGAAAAATGAACTTTCAGAACGCAATCGAACATTTAAATTATATCCAAAATTGAACCATCATTTTATGGAAGGTGAAGGTGCAATTAGTTCTAAAGAATATGATAAACGAAACCATGTTCCCGATTATGTTGCTGATGATATTGCAGGTTGGATTAAAGAAGTTTCTGTGAAATAAAACTTTCTTACATTCCCGGAAGCAAAGCCTTATGCCACGGTATACGAGATAATATGAGCAGCAATCCTATCGAGAAAAAGATGAGTGACTTGCGGTGTTTGGATGCTGAATCAACAGCTTTTTTAGAAATTGTTCTTCCTGCCTGAATTAAGCCAATTGCGATAATCATCACTGCAATATGTTCAACTCCAACAAAACGATATTCGGCATTTTTCATTAGTTCGCCCGAAGCAAATGCTTGTGTAACTGCAGGACTGATAAAATATAAAATCAATCCAACCAACAATTGTGTGTGGCAAAAAATGAGGAAACTTAAATGGGAACGATTTTGAGATGCGGTATACTCTTTTTTGTACATCAATCCTGCTGCTGATTTGCTGATAGCCACTAAACCTCCTACTAAAACTCCCCAACGAAGTATGCCGTGAATGGTAATTAATAATGAATACATATTAAATTATTTTTTTGCGAATATATTTAATTAATACAATCGTAAAGTGAAATTGTTTTTATGATACCAGAAATGCTGAAAATATTATTCACTTAAGCGCACCATCTCATTTGCAAATTCTTTATTTAAAAAATAGATGATTTGCTGACGGTTCATATGTTCGATAAGTTTGCCTTCTTTAGCAACGGCTAAAGTTCCTTTTTCTTCACTTACCACCAAAACAATTGCATCAGTTTGTTCGGTAATACCGATGGCTGATAGGTGTCGAAGACCATATTTGTTTTGAATATCGGGATTGTCGCTAACAGGTAATACTACATTTGCCGATTTTATTTTGCTGTTAGCAATAATTACAGCTCCATCGTGCAACGGACTAAATTTATTAAAAATACTCATCAATAAACGCTTGGTAATATGTGCATCAATTTGTTCTCCACTGGTTCCAATAAATTTCATTTCAGATGTTTTTGGAAAAACAATTATTGCACCTTGTCTTGTTTGTGCAAGGTATTCGCAAGCATCAACAATTTCTTCAAAATTGGTATGAAACGTTTTTTCTATTTTCCAGTTCCAAGGTAAAAATCGAAAGATGGATTTTTTTTCAGCCAAAAAACTTCGTTTACCAACAATGAGTAAGAACTTTCGTATTTCTTGTTGAAACACGATTAGAATTGCTATGAAACCAACTTTGGTAAATTCACCCAACGTCCACTCGAGCAAAGGCATTTTAAAATAGCGTACAACCAGCCAAAAAATATAAATCGTAATGAGTCCGATAAGCATATTGAAAGCAAGGCTTCCTTTAAGTAATCGGTAAAATTGATACAAAATTGCACCAACCAACATGATATCAATAATGTTGACGAATGTAAATTTCCAATTATAAAATTCAAATAATTCCATGTGTTGCATTCATAATGTTAATACATTCAACTGCTTGTTTCACATCGTGTACACGTAAAATGTTTGCACCTTTAAAAAGGGCAATCGTGTTGGCTGCTGTTGTTCCATTCAAAGCGTTTGCCGAATCATTTCCTGTAATGGCTTGAATCATCTTTTTTCGAGATACACCAACAAGTAAAGGTAATCCGAAAATTTGAAAATCATCAAGCGCATTTAATAATTGATAATTGTGCTGAGTGTTTTTTCCGAAGCCAAAACCGGGGTCAATAATTAAATCTACTATTCCGGCATTTTTAGCTTCGGCAATTTTTGCAGTAAAATAATTCATCACTTCGAGCACAACATTTTCGTATTGAGGATTGTATTGCATATTTTTTGATGAACCTTTTTTATGCATCATTATATAAGGTGTGCCAAGTTTTGCAACTATGCTCATCATTTCAGTGTCATCATCTCCGCTCGAAATATCATTTACAATATGTGCTCCGGCATGAATCGATTCGAAAGCAACTTTTGATCTGAATGTATCAACCGAAAGAAAAGCTTCTGGAAACTCTTTAGAAATGCTTTTGATAACAGGAATGATTCTTTTTAATTCTTCATCAACCGAAATTTCATCGGCACCAGGTCGGGTCGAGTATCCTCCGATATCGATTATTGAAGCACCATCAATAAGCATTTTTTCGACATGTTTTATCGCAGTTTCTATTCCAAAATGTTGACCTCCGTCATAAAATGAATCGGGAGTTAAGTTGAGGATGCCCATAACCACAGGCTTTTCAAGCGAAAGGATACGGCCGCAACAATTTAGAGTTATTTTTTTAAAGAGGGTTTGCAAATTGATTTACGCTGTTATTTTTGTAGAACAAATAAACAACACTCACTTGATTAATCAAACTTCAATACAATACGACCAGGCAATTAATAAGTGCCGCGAAATTTTTATCAAAAAAAACAACGACTACGGAACATCGTGGAGGGTGATGCGACTATCTTCAATTACAGATCAAATTTTTATTAAAGCACAACGATTAAAAACAATTGAACTGAAAGGGGAACAGAAAATTGGTGACGATGAAATTTCTGAATACATCGGTATTATTAATTATTGTTTGATTGGATTAATTCAAATGGAATTGAAGGAGTCTACTGAAATGGATTTGAATATTAAGGAGCTTTCGGTTTTGTATGATCAATATATTGTGAGTACAAAAAAATTGATGGAAGAAAAAAACCACGATTATGGTGAAGCATGGCGAGATATGCGTGTGAGTACTTTTACCGATATGATTTTGATGCGTTTACTCCGAATCAAACAAATTGAAGACAGCAAAGGCAAAACAATTATGAGCGAAGGGGTGGATGCTAACTTACAGGATATGATAAATTACTCTGTGTTTGCATTGATACAATTGGACGAACAGAAAAATAATAAGAAATAATTAAGAACGAAATTTCGTTCGGCAATAAAAAATGTTATGAAAATATTAACTCAGCTCAGCAGAATTTTTGTAGGTGTATTATTCATCATTTCTGGTTTTATTAAAGCAAATGATACCCTTGGTTTTTCGTATAAGCTCGAAGAATATTTTGAAATATTTCAGAAGGAATTTCCATTACCTAAATTTCTGTTTCTGGATTGGATGAGTTTTAGTCATCATGCTGCAGGTTTAAGTATGTTCATTTGCATTTTCGAAATTATGGTTGGTGTTGCATTGTTACTTGGTGCATATTCGAGACTCAATGCTTGGTTGCTTTTACTGATGATGGTTTTCTTCACTATCCTTACCGCATACTCTGCCATTACTCATAAAGTTACTGATTGTGGTTGCTTTGGCGATGCCATAAAATTTACTCCATTTGGTTCGTTTATGAAAGATGTGGTGTTGATGTTTTTTAGTGTTTTTATTTTTATTGGACACAAACATATCAAAGATATTTTTGGAAATAAAGTGTATCAAAATCTTGCATTGTTTGTTGCATTAATTGTAACCACATTTTTCACTTTTTATACTTACATGTTTTTACCTCGTATTGATTTCTTGCCATACAAAGTTGGAAACGACATTCGTAAAATGATGGAATATCCTGAAGGAGCTTTACGTGATTCAGTAGAGATGGTTTTTATTTATGAAAAAGATGGTAAGCAAATAGAAATTGCAATGAATGATATTGGCAAAGCAGATAGTACTTACAAATTTATTGATCGAAAAGATAAAGTTATTAGAGAGGGATACCGTTCACCAATTACAGGTTTTAAAATATACGATGCAGGAGGAATTGAATACACGGATAGTTTATTAAATGATAAAGATTACCAATTAATTTTTGTACAAAAAGACATTAATGATTCGCGAAAAAACATGGAACCAATTGTTGCCATGCTTGCCGAAAAATGGCAGCTGTCTGGTAAAAAATTCTGGGCACTTACAGCGAGTCCTTTAAATGAAGTTGAAATTTATCGCCACGAGCATCAACTTGCTTTTCCTTATTATAATATGGATGCCACGCCACTTAAGTCTATTGTGAGAAGTAATCCAGGTTTGATATTAATGCATGGAACTGTAGTTGTAAAAAAATGGAGTGCATTCAATATTCCAGTTTACGAGATCGTTGAAAAATACATGAAATAATTTTGAACGAAATCAAATTGCCTCTTGCTAATCATCATCTTTCGAATAAAAATTCCCGAATTTATTTATTAGGAATGATGGGAGTTGGCAAATCAACCATTGGAAAAAAAATGGCTTCAATTTTGGGTTATCAGTTTATCGATTTAGATAAATTGATTGAAAAAAAAGAAGGAAAAACAATTGCCCAAATATTTGAATTATTAGGCGAAGATTATTTCAGGCAAATAGAATCTGAAATTTTGAAAACGATTAATGATGCCAAAACTATAATCGCTACCGGAGGTGGCACACCCTGCTTTTACAATAACATCCATTATATAAAGGAGAGTGGTATAAGTATTTATTTAAAGGCAAATTCAAAGCTTATTTTTCAGCGAATAATTAGGTATCCAAATAAAAGACCACTGCTAAAAGGTAAGAGTGAGGATGAAATTAGCAGTTATATTTTACAAAAAATGGTCGAACGCGAACCTTTTTATCTTCAATCAGATTACGTTTTCGAAATACCTTCGTCATCAGCCGAAAGCATTGTTAAATCAATACTCTTGCAGGTTTATGACATTTGTTAAATTTGTATGAAACACCCTCATACCCCGACAATGTTGAAAACGTGTGAAAATGTTTTTCCGCATATCTTAAAAAAAACCTTTGTTGGCGCTTGTTTAATTCATTTCAATCATTAAGTTTGTTAGAGTAATTATCAACCTTTTAAATTTAATTCATAACATTTATGAACAAGTCTAACTTAATCGACAACATGGCAAACGCTGCCAAAATCACTAAAGTACAAGCTTCAGCAGCTTTAGATTCTTTCATGAGCTCTACACAAACAGCTCTTAAGAAAGGTGACAAAGTTATTTTAGTAGGCTTCGGAACTTTCTCTGTTACTAAACGTGCTGCACGTAAAGGACGTAACCCACAAACCGGAAAAGAAATTAACATCCCTGCAAAAAAGGTTGTTAAATTTAAAGCAGGTTCAGGCTTACAAGCAAAAGTTAAGTAATTAGATTTTGCTAAAGCAAAAAAGAAGCTCACTGATTCAGTGAGCTTTTTTTATGACCTCGCTCATGTTAAACCATGAATTGCAAAACTAAATTGCTCCCCGATTGTAATTAATTTATACCTATATAATATATGTCAATAACAGAAGCAGCAATATTAAAAGCATTATCAACTGTAATGGAACCCGATTTACATAAAGATTTGGTTACATTAAAAATGATTCAGGATATTGTTATCAATGAAAATAATGTTTCATTTAAAGTTGTACTTACAACACCGGCTTGTCCGCTTAAAGAAAAAATAGAAAAGGATTGTATCGATGCGATTCATGAACATGTTTCGAAAGATGCCATAGTAAAAGTGGAGATGACCGCAAATGTTACCACCAATAGGCAGGACAAATTAGTTCTTCCTGGGGTTAAAAATATTATTGCTGTTGCATCAGGAAAAGGTGGAGTAGGAAAATCTACTGTTGCTTCTAATCTTGCATTGGCTCTTTCTATAAAAGGTGCAAAAGTTGGTTTACTTGATGCTGATATATACGGACCTTCTGTTCCAATGATGTATGGAGAAATGAATAGTCAACCACAAATGCGGGAAGTAAATGGAAAAGAGTTGATGGTTCCGATTGAAAAGTTTGGTGTAAAATTATTATCAATAGGTTTTTTGATAAAACCCGAACAAGCAGTTGCTTGGCGTGGACCGATGGTATCATCGGCACTCACACAATTTATAAACGATTGCGATTGGGGCGAATTAGATTATTTAATTTTGGATTTACCTCCAGGCACTGGAGATATTCATCTTACGATGATACAAGTTGTACCTGTTTCAGGTGTGGTAATGGTTACAACTCCTCAGGCAGTTGCATTGGCTGATGCATACAAAGCTGCAACAATGTTTAGTATGACTCCAACAAAAATCCCAATTTTAGGTATCGTTGAAAATATGGCCTATTTCACTCCGGCTGAATTGCCTGAAAATAAATATTATATTTTTGGTAAAGGAGGAGGAGAGAAAATGGCTCAAGAATTAGATGTTCCATTTTTAGGTGCAATTCCTATTTACCAAAGTATTCGTGAAGGAGGAGATTCTGGTGTGCCTGCAGTATTGGATGAAAATACACCTGTAAGAGCAGCATTTATGAATGTTGTTGAAAGTGTTGCACAACAACTTGCAATCATCAATTCAATAAAATCGCAAAAGGAAAATAATTAATAACGGGTGACAGAAATAAAAGAGAAAATAGAAATTGCACTAAATTCAATAAGACCATTTTTGATAGCAGATGGTGGTGATGTAGAATTAGTAAATGTTACAAGCGATATGGAAGTTCATTTGAGATTATTGGGTAATTGTTGCAATTGCGAAATGAGCCACATGACCATGAAGGCCTGTATAGAAAGCGGTTTGATGAGTGCTATTCCACAAATAAAAAGTGTTGTTGCTGTAAATTGATTTCGTTTCATCCCATTAATTAAACATTTCAGGGTGTAAATATTATGCTCTGTCGTTTTTTATTTTATTATCTCCATTTATGTTCACATTTTTGTTTCATAATTACTAAAAATCATGAAACGCATCAACCTATTCATCTTGTTTTCAATTTCATTTCTCGGCAGCAATTTTGGTCAAAATTTTACCAATGTTATTCGAGGAAATGTGATTGACAAGGAATCGAAACAACACATCATAGGAGCCAATATTATTGTAGTTGGTTCAGACCCCATTTTAGGTGCAGTATCTGATGTTAATGGAAATTTTAGAATAAATAATGTACCTGTTGGAAGAAGGGCTATCAAGATTACTTACGTTAGTTATAATGATGTAGTAATGAATGATATTATTCTCAACTCAGCAAAGGAAGTTGTATTAAATATTGAAATGCAGGAAAAGGTTATTAAAGCAAAAGAGGTAACCGTAACTGCTAAAGTTATCAAGTCGCAAACCAATAATGATCTTGTATTAATCAGCGGCAGATCATTTACCATAGATCAAACAAATCGATATGCAGGTTCACTAACTGATCCATCTCGAATGGCTGCAAATTTTGCAGGTGTTGCAGGAGGTGGAAACGACCAGCGAAATGATATTATCATCAGAGGAAATTCGCCAATGGGATTATTGTGGAGATTGGAAGGTGCTGATATTCCTAATCCAAATCATTTTTCAAATCAAGGTGCAAATGGTGGTCCGGTAAGTATATTAAATAATAATACGCTGGCAAATTCCGATTTCTTAACTGGAGCATTTCCTGCAGAATATGGCAATGGAAATTCGGGTGTTTTTGATTTGAAAATAAGAAATGGAAATAATGAGAAACATGAATTTTTAAGTCAGATGGGTTTTAACGGATTGGAACTTTTAGCAGAAGGACCGATTAAAAAAGGTGGTGCTTCATATCTTATCAGTTATCGTTATTCAACGCTTTCATTTTTCGATAAATTAGGAATTAAATTTGGCGAATCTGGAATTCCATATTATCAAGATGTGTCGTTTAAATTTAATTTCCCATCAACAAAATTCGGAACGTTTTCGATATGGGGATTAGGAGGAATTAGTACAACTAAATTAATTAATAGTGACAAAACTCCTGCAGAAAGAGCAAAGCTTATTTACCCGCAAGATGTGGAGTTTGCAAGCGAAATGGGAGCTGTTGGTATAACACACAGTTATCAGTTGAATAAAAAATCCTATATCAAAACGATGATAAGTGCATCAGGAGAAGGAAACCTCACGAAGGTAGATTCATTAACACCTGTAAATGCCAAATTTTTTAGTTTTAACTCCAATGCAGTGTATGGAAAATTAGCTATTCATAGTTTTTATTCTTATAAATTTAATGCACAGCACAGCATAAAATTTGGTGTTATCGCAAGCAGATTATATGGTTCGAATTATGATAGTTTTTATGTAAGCGCATTAAATGGATTCAGACAATTATTGAGTTTTAATGATTACACATATCTTAGTCAAGCTTATGCAAATTGGAATTATCGTATTACGAATAATCTAACCTTCAATGCCGGATTGCATTACAATCAATTGTTTTTAAATAATTCGAATTCACTTGAACCAAGAACAAGTATCAGATGGCAATCAAATAGCGGACACACTTTTAGTTTTGGTTATGGTTTGCATTCGCAAATGCAACCATTGTATGTTTACAATCAAATTGCGTTGTTAGATACATTAAATCATACGTATGTAAAATCAAATCAAAATCTTGGAATGACTAAGAGCCAACACTATGTTTTAGGATATGAAAAAATGTTGAGCAACGAGGTAAGGTTTAAAGTTGAAGCGTATTATCAATATTTATTTAATGTACCAATCAATCAAAATTCGGGAGTATATTCAAGTGTAAATACAGGTGCCGATTTTATACCTGCACGAGTTGATAGTTTAGTGAATAATGGAATTGGACACAACTATGGAATTGAATTTACATTGGAAAGGTTTTTCAGCAAAGGGTATTATTATTTGCTCACAACATCATTATATCAATCAGAATACAAAGCAAGCGATGGTGTTTGGAGAAATACAGCTTTCAACGGAAATTATGTGGTAAATGTTTTAGCCGGTAAAGAATGGAAAATGGGAAAATCAGGAACATTTATTGCAAGTTTAAAAGTTACTTCGGCAGGTGGAAGAAGAATTATTCCTGTTGATGAAGCACAATCAAAACTCGCTGGTTTTGCGGTATACGATAATGCACATGCATTTCAAAACAGATTGCCCGATTTTTTTAGAACCGATATTCGTATTTCGTATAAATTAAATGGAAAAAAAGTTACCCAAGAATGGGCACTAGATATACAAAATGTAACTGACAGACAAAATATTTTGACACAACAATTCAATCCACAAACAGGAACGATGCAAAATGTTTATCAAATCGGATTGTTTCCTGTACCATTGTATCGCATTTATTTTTAAATAAAATTTGTTTGAATATTTAAAATGAGAAACAGGTTTACCAATAAAAAAGATATCGTTATTCGACATAGCATAATCTTGCTGATGTCAATGTTATTTGGTTATCTAAGTATATTCCCAAGAGTTGATCAAAATCCTGAAACTGTTTTCTTACATTCTTTACTTATAAATTTCATTTACATCTCTGTCATCTGGAATGTAAATTTATTATTCATGTTTTTGTTCGACAGGAAATTTCAGTGGAATAAACATTTGCGCTTTAAATTATTTGTAAATTCAATTGTTGCCATTTGCTTACCTGTTTGTGTTCATATACTTTTTAGTTTAGCTGTTTTTCCAATTGTCAAAGATTCTGCATGTCAACTAGGTTCAAAGGAAAATCTATCTTACTTAATTGTGTCGGTTTCTATCACATTATTGGTTAATAGTATTTTTGTTGCAATCGAATTTTTTCAGTTTTGGAAAAAATCGTTACTTGAAAAAGAGGAATTGAAACGCAATTCAATTTCGGCCGAATTCGAAACACTGAAAAATCAAATCAATCCGCATTTTTTATTTAATTCATTAAATACACTTTCAAGTTTGATTGATGAAAATCCAAAAACAGCAAACGAGTTTGTTCAGAAACTTTCGAGTGTATATCGGTATGTGCTTACTCAGAAAGATAAAGAAACAGTAAGTTTGAGAGAAGAGTTGAATTTTATAGAGTCGTATTTGTATTTGAACAAGATAAGATTTGGAGAAAATCTTACTTGTAAAATTGATGTGGCAGATAGATATTTAGAAAATAAAATGGCAACACTAACTTTACAAATGCTGATTGAAAATTGTATTAAACACAATGTGGTTTCACAAAATAAACCCTTACAAATTGAAATAGGAATTGAAGGAGATTTTGTTGTTGTTAAAAATAATCTTCAACCTAAAATGGGTAATAGTGAAAGTAATGGAATAGGTTTGAGTAACATTATTCATAGGTATAAATTATTAGGTAAAGAAGAAGTTGAAGTGATTGAAAATGGTTTAGCATTTATTGTAAAAATTCCGATGATATAACATGAAAATTGCAATAATAGAAGATGAAACACCTGCATTGAACAGGATAAAAAAAATGGTAATGGAAGTTGAGCCATTAGCTGAAATTATTGGCACAGCTGATAGTATTGAATCAGCAATCGAATTATTTTCAAAACATAAAAATATTGATTTAGCTTTAATGGATATCGAACTTGCCGATGGACAGAGTTTTGAAATTTTTAATCATGTAAAAATTAATTGCCCAATAATTTTTACAACAGCATACGATGAATTTGCTTTGAAAGCTTTTAAAGTAAATAGTATTGATTATTTGCTAAAACCAATAGATAAAGATGAACTCAAAAATGCATTTTATAAATTAAAATCAATTACTACAACAAGCATAAATTATGCAGCTAAAATTGATGATTTTTTAAATGCGGTTAATCAAACAGAAGCGAAATATAAAAAAAGGTTTTTGATTAAATCAGGAACCAAATTATTGACGGTTTTAACTAGTGATATTGCTTATTTCTTTGCACAAGAAAAGGCAGTCTACTTGGTAACACATGATGAGCGTAAATACATTACAG
>CANKGI010000049.1 GCA_947481365.1 Bacteroidota bacterium
AGCGATTATTTAAATTCTTGTCAGAAAAATGCAGTGTTGTTTACCAATGGTGATAACGATACCTATCCGCTTTGGTATGCTCAAAATGTGGAAGGCATTCGTAGCGATATTCGTGTTATTAATTTGAGTTTGTTAAACACAGATTGGTATGCCGATGGTTTGAAAAATAAGGTTTACGATTCAGAACCTGTTCCATTCTCGATGACACCTGATAAATATGTTCAGGGTGTTCGTGATTATATCGTTTACTACCAAAATCCTGAAGTTGAAAAACGTTATGGCATTAACCAAACAGATTATTATCCGTTAAAAAATATTCTTCAATTTGCTACCGATGATAAAGATCCGATGGCAAAATTGCAATCTCAAGGTGGTGAAATGTTCAGCTATTATCCAACAAAAAAATTCTATATTTTAATTGATAAAGAAAAGGTAAAGAAAACAGGAGCAGTTCATCCTAAAGATTACGCTTCGATTGCCGATTCGATGAAATTTGAAATTGGAAACGGAACACTCATGAAAGCTGATTTGATTACGCTCGATATTCTTTCAACGGTTGATTGGACACGTCCGATTTACTTCGCCATTACTACAGGTAGCGAGGTGTATTTGAACATGACCAATTATTTCCAGCTCGAAGGTTTAACTTATCATATCGTGCCGATTGCAAATAAAGATCAGGTTGAAGGAGGTTCTTACGGACGTATCAATACCGATATTTTATACGAAAACGTGATGAATAAATTTAAATGGGGAAATATGGATAAACCAGGCGTTTATTTGGATGAAACCATTTTACGTCAGACCAAAAATTTCAGAAATGTATTTTATCGTTTAGCGATGAAATTGGTTGAAGAAGGTAAAAAAGATTCTGCTGTTACTGTTCTTGATAAAGCGATGAGCGTAATGCCTAAAGAAAATGTTCCGTATGATGTTTTTGTGGTTCGTTTGTGCGAAGCATATTATGCAGCAGGAGCACCGGCAAAAGCAAATGCAATACTAAAAGATATGGTTGCCGAAAGCGCTGCTAAATACAAATACTATCAGAGCTACCGCAGTACAAGTAAAATGAGTTCAGTTCAAGATGAGATTAAAGAGAACGAACAAGTAATGGAGTATTGCCAACAGGTTTGTCAGTTTAATAAACAAGATACAGTTGCAAAACAATTGCGTCAGCAGATTGACAATGCCGTAGCTGGTAAATAATATTTTGTCATGCTGAACTCGTTTCAGCATCTATAATTTCAGAAAACCGGAGTGATTATTTATTCCGGTTTTTTATTGTTTCACCACAGAGACACAGAGAAAAATTTAAACGCAGAGACGCAAAGTGCACAGAGTGAATTTTCTCGCAGATAGCGCAGATTTTCGCAGAGTTTTCCTTCATCATCTCATCACGTAATTACTTTTTTTAAAAGCAGAGACGCAAAGCGCGCAGAGGGATTCCCTTCATCTCTTCATCACCTCATTCCCTTTTTTTAACGCAGAGACGCAAAGTGCGCAGAGAAAATTTTCTCACAAGTAGCGCTAATTTTGCAGATGAATCTAAACCCACCTTCTCACTATTTTGCCATCTCGCCATCTTCTTTCCTTCATCACCTCATCACTTAATATCTTCATCTCCTTCCTCCCCTCATTTTCTATTTCCTTTTTTTTACAGCACCTTTGCAACCATGGAAAATAGACGACCATTTCGCAAACCAGCCGAAGATCCTCAGGCAGTATATGGAATTCATGCTGTGCTCGAAGCGCTCGATTCGGAAAAAGAACTGAATAAAGTGCTTATACAAAAAGATATTCGTAATGAGCAAATTGATATGATTATCAATTTTTGTAAACGCAAAAATGTTCCATTTCAATTTGTACCACGTGAGTCATCCGTTTTTCCATCATCAAAAAATCACCAAGGAGTTGTGGCTTATGTTTCGCCAATTGCTTACCAAAAAATTGAAAATTTATTGCCAATTATTTTTGAAGAAGGCAGGGTTCCATTTTTTATTTTATTGGATAGAATTACCGATGTACGAAACTTTGGAGCCATTGCCCGCTCAGCATTTTGCGGAGGTGTTGATGCCATCATTATTCCCGAAAGCGGTGCCGCTCAGGTGAGCGATGATGCCATAAAAACATCTGCGGGAGCATTGTTAAAAATTCCGGTGTGCCGCGAAAAAAACATGAAAACAGTAATGGAATATTTGAGCCAGTCGGGGGTAAAAACAGTTGCTTGTACCGAGAAGGCAAATAAAGATTTACCGTATATTGATTTAACCGAACCTGTTTGTATTATTTTAGGAAGTGAAGAAGATGGTATTTCAAATGAAGTGATACGGAAGTGTGCCGAGTTTGCGAAGATTCCTTTAAACAAAGGTGTTGCATCGCTTAATGTTTCGGTGGCAGCAGGTATTGCTGTTTATGAAACGATTCGTCAAAGAATGTAATTATTTACCTCTGGTTCTTCTATTCGAACTTCTTCCTGATGGTTTTTGTGAGTTACGACCAGCATATTTTTTAGCAGTATTATTTTTTGATTTTCCATGAAAAGAGTGTTCGCCCTTTTTATTTTTTGTACCTGATTTGGATGGGTTGAATTTATTTTTTGGTGCAGCGTGCGTTTCTTTTTTTACACTTTTTTTATGCTGTGTTTTTTTCGGTACTTCTTCGGTTGCCGATGAATTTTTTATCATATCGTAAAGAATATTCATCTCGGGTTTCGAAAGTTCGCGCCAATCGCCAACAGGCAATTTTTTTAAACTGATGTTCATTATTCGCACACGTTCCAATTTGGTAACCTCGTAACCCAATTGTTCGCACATTCTGCGTATTTGCCTGTTTAAGCCTTGTATTAATATAATGCGAAACGTTAATACCGATTCCTGTTTTACGAAACATTTTTTGGTGTTCACCCCTAAAATGGAAACGCCATTCGACATGTTTTCTATAAAGTTATCGGTAATGGGTTTATTAACCGTTACCAAATATTCTTTCTCGTGATGATTGCCGGCACGCAAAATTTTATTGACGATATCGCCATTGCTGGTTAAAAAAATCAATCCTTGCGAATCTTTATCTAATCTGCCAATCGGAAAAATTCGTTGTCCATATTTTACGTAATCAACAATGTTATTTTTTGTTCCGGCTTCGGTGGTGCAAGTAATTCCAACAGGTTTGTTGAGTGCAATAAAAATAGTTTCGTCTTCAGTTTTGGGTTCAATAGGTTCGCCATTCACAACAACTCTATCACCAGCAAAAACTTGTCTGCCAATTTTTGCCCGCACACCATTTATAAAAACCAATCCTTGTTCAATAAAACGATCAGCTTCTCTGCGCGAGCACAAACCACTTTCGCTGATGTATTTATTTAAACGTGTTGAATTGTTTTCGTTCATCATGATTTAGATATTATTTTAAAACACCAGTTTGTACTTTTTTAGTAAATAGATTAATTCCGAATGTAACATCAATTATCGGAATGACACGAGCTTTGTTTGGGCCATTTGGTAATAAAGGAAATGCACCAGCTTTTACAGAAAAGTTAAAAATGCTTTGTCCTAATTTGGCATTATGATAACCTATTTGTGGGTACAAATGTAATCCATACAATGGGTCTTGATTAGCTGGTGATTTATTATTATCCCATACGTCTACTAAGCTCAAACCTAATAGCAGCGACCTGTTCGAATGTCTCTTGCCATGAAAAAGATAGTTAGTTGAAAAGGAAGCTTTAGAAAAACTGTTACTCATGACTGCGAATGGAATCACAGAAATGAAAGCATAAAATGTATTATATCCAAAATAATCTCCTTCAAAATAAAGGTTTTTGTATTGATAACCGATGCCTAACTTTCCACCTAAAGGTATCGGAATTGTTCCTAAATGAAAAGTTAATGCGTGTGTAATTACACTTTTCTCTGTTGTTAAATCTACCGCTGTATTTTGTGAATATAGATTCAGAGTGTAAATAAAAATAACTGAGAATAGTATTTGTTTCATATAATACATATTTCTTTAACAAAACTTTCTAGTGTTGTGAGGCAAAAACCTGACATACATCTACAACGTAACTCCCATACTTTCGCAAGCTTTTTGCGAAGCAAGTTGTTCGGCTTTCTTTTTTGATATATGCTCTGCTTCGCCTGTCATTACACGCTCTAAAAGAATTCTTATTTTATATATTTTTTGTCGTTGGTTGGTTATTTCTTCACATTCAAATTCTAATGCACGACTATTTTTTTGTGCCCACTCAATCAGTCTTCCTTTAAAATTTGTTTCGGTGTTTTGCAGTTTATCAATATCAACATGCAGCAGTAATTTATTTTTTATAAAATTTTTCGCAACATGAAAATCTCTGTCGAGAAAAACTGCGCCAATAAATGCTTCGAGAGCATTTCCGAAAATACTGTTTTTGGTATTGAAACCAATTGCACGCCTGTCGAACTCAACTATATTATTCAACCCAATTTTCATGGCGAGTTCATTTAAACTTTCGCGGCTCACAATTTTAGAGCGCATTTCAGTTAAAAAACCTTCGCTCTTGTAAGGAAACCGATTGAAAAGCAGTTCGGCTATCACGGCATTTAAAACCGAATCACCTAGGTATTCTAAACGTTCATTGCTGTCGCGCGAGCCATTTGAGTGAATAGTTGTTGAAACCGAATGATGCCTCAATGCCTGAACATAGCACGAAAGTCGAACAGGTGTATACCCAGTAATGCTTTTAATTTTTCGATAAAGAAGTTTGTGTTTTGAAAAATTAGAGAGATAAGATCCTATAAATATTTCGCGAATCAAAAGTTAGTCAACTTTTTTAACGATAACAGAAGCATTGTGACCACCAAAACCAAAAGTATTACTTAAAGCCGCTCTAACCTCACGTTTTTGAGCCACATTAAAAGTTAAATTTAATTTCGGGTCGAACGAAGGGTCGTCTGTAAAATGGTTAATTGTTGGAGGAATTATTCCTTCGTTGATAGCTAGAAGGCAAGCGAGTACTTCAATCGCACCAGCACCACCAAGAAGGTGACCTGTCATCGATTTTGTTGAACTGATATTTAAATTATAAGCATTTTCGCCAAAAATATTTTGGATGGCTTTCATTTCTTGAGGGTCGCCAAGTGGAGTTGATGTACCATGAACATTGATATAATCAATATCTTCAGGTTTCAATCCCGCCTCATCGAGTGCCCAGCGCATTACATTTGTGGCACCAAGTCCTTCAGGATGTGGAGCAGTTAAATGGTAAGCATCGGCAGAAGCACCGCAACCCACTATTTCGCCATACATTTTAGCACCTCGAGCTTTTGCATGCTCGTATTCTTCGAGAATGAGTGCTCCCGAACCTTCACCTAAAACAAAACCGTCACGGTCCAAATCAAATGGTCGTGATGCTGTTTCTGGACTGTCATTTCTTTCAGAAAGGGCTTTCATCGCATTAAAACCGCCAATGGCAGCCTGATTAACACAAGCTTCCGAACCACCTGTAACCATCATATCAGCTTTATTCATTTTGATATAATAGAAGGCATCCGAAATAGCATTTGTTGATGAAGCACAAGCCGAAACGGTTGTAAAATTTGGTCCTCTAAATCCAAACTTAATCGAGATGAGACCTGAAGCAATATCAGCAATCATCATCGGAATAAAGAAAGGGTTAAAACGTGGAGTACCATCGCCTTTTGTAAAAGCGGTTACTTCGTCCAGAAATGTTTTTAGTCCGCCAATACCCGAACCCCAAATAACGCCAACGCGATCTTTGTTAATTTTATCTAGGTCAAGTCCGCTGTGTTTCACGGCTTCGTCACTGGCAACTATTGCTAATTGCGTATAACGATCCATTCGTCTCGCTTCCTTGCGGTCGATAAATTGGGTAACATCGAAGTTTTTTACTTCGCAGGCAAACTGAGTTTTGAATTTGGATGCATCAAACTGGGTAATTGGAGCAGCTCCACTTACCCCGTTTGACAATGCTCTCCAATAATCCTGAACATTGTTACCAATAGGTGTAATAGCTCCTAAGCCTGTAACAACTACTCTTCGGGATGACATGAATAAATTTTAATTTAAGCTTTTACGTTTTGCTCGATGTAAGAAATGGCCTGACCAACAGTACCAATTTTTTCAGCCTGATCATCAGGAATAGCGATGTTGAATTCTTTTTCGAATTCCATGATCAACTCAACTGTATCCAGTGAGTCTGCTCCTAAGTCGTTGGTAAAATTAGCTTCGTTGTTAATTTCACTTTCTTCTACACCTAGCTTATCCATGATGATAGCTTTTACTCTTGTTGCAATGTCTGACATTGTAGTATATTTTTAATTTTGAATGTGCAAATAAAGCACTTTTTTAATCATTTTCGAAAAATTAAGATTTTAGAACATTTTTGATGAGAATTTGATGAAGTAAACCAACTTTGCGCCAGTGAAAAAAATTTTCCTCGATATTGGTTTTGATTACGATTTTATCCTTTACGGAATTGTATCTCAAGAGGCTTCTCATCGCTTAGCTTGGTTAATCAATAATCAGGTAAATACCAATTTTTCGAGAAACGATGATCTTCAATTAATTTTTGAGAATGACGAATTGCTTCAAGTCTCACATTTTTCATTTAATGATGAAATCAATCATTTGCAATTCGATTTTTTATCTAATAAGGACGAATCCAACTATTGGATGCCCGAACTTAGAAAGATTGATTACTTTATAATGGTTAAGGGTGCTCTTGAATCATTTAGGAAAAGAAAATTTACCGAACCGTTTAAAAAAATTGAAGCCATTCAAATTATTACCGAAATAAATCATCGGAAACTAAAGCAAAAAGAACGGTTGATATTTTAGTAACAACTAAGACGTAACATTGAAAATAATTTTGTCATGATGAATAATAATTTTAACAGAACCAAAATCGTAGCAACCATTGGTCCGGCCACTTCGAGTTACGAAATGCTCCGAGCTATTATAGAAGAAGGAGTGGATGTTTGTCGGTTAAATTTTTCACATGGTTCGTATGAAGATCATCAAAAAGTTATTGATAACATCAGAAAAGTAAATCACGATTTAAAATCTTTTGTATCTATACTTCTTGATTTACAAGGACCGAAATTGCGTGTTGGTGAAATGGAAAATGGCAAAATAGAACTGATAACTGGCAGCACAATTACTGTTACTACAAAAGAAATGATAAGTACTTCTGAGCGTGTTTATGTGAAGTTTCCACACTTGGCAAAAGATGTAAAAAAAGGCGAACGTATTTTGTTGGATGACGGAAAACTACAGCTCGAAGTATTGGATACAAATGGCGATGATGAAATAAAATGTAAGGTAAATTATGGCGGAGTGCTATCGTCAAAAAAAGGATTCAATTTACCCGATACCAAATTATCAATTCCTGCTTTAACTGAGAAAGACAAGGCTGATTTGGCATTTGGACTTGAGCAAAAAGTGGATTGGATTGGTTTGTCTTTTGTTCGTAAAGCAAGTGATATTACAGAGTTAAAAAATATTATTGAATTAAATGAGTGGAAGCCACGTGTTATTGCCAAAATTGAAAAGCCCGAAGCGCTCGATAACATTGATGAAATAATTGATGTTACCGATGGAGTAATGGTGGCTCGAGGTGATTTAGGCGTGGAAATGCCCATGCAGCAAGTTCCGGTTATTCAGAAAAAAATCGTAAAAAAATGTATCGAAGCTGGTAAGCCGGTAATCATTGCAACACAAATGATGGAAAGCATGATTGTGAGTCCATCGCCAACAAGAGCTGAAGTGAACGACATTGCAAATGCGGTAATGGACGGTGCTGATGCGGTAATGCTTAGTGCCGAAACTTCTGTTGGAGCCTATCCGATTTTAGCCATTCAGGCTATGCAAAAAACAATTGCTGAGGCCGAGAAAACCAATGCACCTTATTATAAAGGCAAACGCCCAGCAGAGTCATCACCAACATTTTTAAGCGATGAATTGTGTTTTACAGCGGTTCGAATTTCCGACCATTTAAAAGCAAAAGCGGTGGTGAGCATGACATTTTCGGGATATACCGCTTATCGCATTTCTTCATACCGACCAAAAGCCATGATTTGTATTTTTACCGGAAACACACGTTTGCTTACCACATTAAATTTGGTTTGGGGTGTGCGTACATTTTACTATAACGGATTCGAAAGTACCGATCAATCTATCAATGAAGTGAATGATATTTTAAAACAAAATGGTTTGATACATTCGGGCGACCTGGTAATTAACACAGCCAGCATGCCAATTATTGAGCGACCAAGAACGAATACGATAAAAATTTCTGAGATAAAATAAAAGTAGTTTTAACTCTTAAACCCAATTGTTCTTTTTCCTTGCTCAACAACAGCAGCTTTTTTAATTACTTCTTCTTTCATTTTTTCCTTGTAAGCGAGGAGTTCATTGTGCAAATGTTCGTTATGTGTTGCCAAAATTTGAACAGCAAGTATTCCTGCATTTTTTGCACCATTAATGGCAACCGTTGCCACAGGCACTCCCGAAGGCATTTGCACTGTTGATAGCAAAGAGTCTAAACCATCCAGCGCTTTTAATTTTATAGGAACACCAATAACAGGAAGCGTTGTAATCCCGGCAGTAATTCCGGCTAAATGTGCGGCACCACCTGCTGCAGCAATAATCACACGTAAACCACGATCGTGAGCAGTTTTTGCATATTCGAAAGTACGTTCGGGTGTACGATGACCGCTTGTTACAGTCATTTCATATTCTACCTTAAATTCTTCTAAAATTTTTGCTGCCTCATTCATAATTTCAAGGTCGCTGTCGCTACCCATAATGATTCCTACTTTTGCCATTTTGTTAGTTTTGTTTTTTTTCGATGTAAAGATAAAAAGTTTATTTTCTTTAACACGTTCTCTATAAAATTGTTTTCAAAAAATAAATTCGGATTGATATTTTCTTCCACTATTTTCGTCCGTTATAATTAAAATAATTGCAGTTTAAAAATATCATAGGGCAACAAAAAATAAAACACACACTGATACAATCGGTTAAGCAAAATCGTATCAGTCATGCGCAATTATTTTTGGGAGCCGAAGGTGTTGGGGCATTGCCACTTGCCGTTGCTTATTCTCAATACATAAACTGCGCTAACCCAAGTGATGACGATAGCTGTGGCGTTTGCCCATCTTGTGTCAAATTTGAAAAACTCATTCATCCCGATTTACATTTTACGTTTCCAACAATTGCCATCGATAAGAAAAAAACAAGCAACGATTTTATCGAAGAATGGAGAAAAGCATTTATCGAAAATCCATACATTGGCGAATTACAATGGCTTTTAAAATTAGATGAAGAAGGAAAAAAGCAGGGAAATATTACGGTTGATGAATGTAAAAATATTTTCAAAAAAATCGGGCTAAAAGCATTTGAAGCAAAATATAAAACGGTGATTATTTGGTTGCCTGAATACTTACGTCAGGAAGGAAATATATTGTTAAAACTTTTGGAAGAACCACCTGAAGGCACTTTGATTATTTTGGTGGCGCAAGATGCAGATAAAGTGATTGCAACGATTTTATCGAGAGCACAAACTTTAAAAATTCCGAAGCTTGCCGATGAAGCCATTAAGCAAGAGTTAATTGCTACTTGTGGATTGAATGAACAAGATGCCGAGTCGATATCACGAGTGAGTGATGGAAATTTAACATTTGCGTTAACTCTTGTAAATGCAGGTCGTGCCGATTATTTCGAATTATTTCAAAACTGGATGCGATACAGTTACAATTCAAAAAGAGATGTCGAAATTTTAAGCAAATGGATGGAAGATTGTGTGAAAAGCGGACGCGAATTTTTAAAAAGTTTTCTCACGTATTGTCAGCATATGATGCGGGCTTCGTTTATTTATCGTTATGGCGATAAAACGTTGCTGAGGCTAAATGAAAAAGAGACAGACTTTGTTGTAAAATTTTCACCTTTTATTCACTCCGAAAATCTTGCCGAACTAACCAAAGCCTTTAATGAAGCGTCAATGCATGTAGAACGCAATGCCGATTTGAAAATCACTTTTCTTGAACTTTCTTTGTATATTGGCGCCCAATTGAGGCGAAAAGCTTCAGCTTAAGTTTCACAACAGAAACTTTACTAATAATAAATTGTTGAATATATTTTATAAGATATAAAATGGGATGTGGATCTGGTGGATGCTCTAGCGGTGGATGTAGCAGCGGAGCATGCAATAAATTAAATACTTTTGATTGGCTGGTAGATATGGATTTGCCGCCACACATGAAACCATTTGATGTGGTTGAAGTGCGTTTTAAAGGAACTCGAAAAGAATATTACCGTAACATACACAAACACGATATTATGCTGCATGATATTGTTGTGGTTGAAATGGAAAATGGATACGACATTGGAGAAGTAACGATGAAAGGAGAGTTGGTAAAGCTTCAACTCAAAAAAAATCAGTTGCGTGAAGATGGTGTGTTTAGAAAAATAATTAGAAAAGCCAGCGATGCTGATGCTGCTCGCAGAAAAGAAAATCAGGAACTCGAAATTCCCACGATGTACAAAGCACGCACATTTGCACTCGAATTGGGTTTGAGTATGAAGTTGAGTGATGTAGAATATCAAGGCGATAAACGTAAAGCAACATTTTATTATACTGCCGAAGATCGTGTTGATTTCAGGGAGCTTATAAAAAAACTTGCAGAAGCTTTTAAGGTGCGAGTTGAAATGAAACAAATCGGTTACCGTCAGGAAGCAGGAAGACTTGGAGCTATTGGCTCGTGTGGAAGAGAACTTTGTTGTTCAACTTGGCTCACCGATTTCAGGTTGGTTCATACCAATGCTGCACGGTATCAAAATCTTTCACTCAATCAATTGAAACTTTCGGGGCAATGCGGACGATTGAAATGTTGTTTGAATTATGAACTTGACGCTTACACAGAAGCTTTGAAAGAGTTTCCTGTTGAAGAAAATCTAATTCTCGAATTTGCTGATGGTGCATATAAATCGGTAAAGACAGATATTTTAAAGCGGATGATGTGGTTTGCTCCAAAAGATTCGGGTGGCGAATGGAAGGGTTTTTCGGTTAACCAAGTAAAAGAATACAGAGAGCAGAATAAGCAAGGTTTGAAACCGGAAATTGTTGTTGAGAAAAAGGAATTGAAAGTTGCTATTGTGGATTTCCAAAATGACATGGGAACCGAAAGTCTTACTCGTTTAGACGAAAGAGCTAAACCTAAAAAGAAAAACAAGAGCAGAAATAATCGTAATAAACAAAATAATCCTAACGCTGCGGCAAATCCTCAGCCACAAAATCCTCCACCACAAAACCAAAATAATCCCAATAAAAATCCAAATCCAAATCGTGGGCCACAAAATCGTCCACCGCAAAACAGACCACCACAAAATCGTCCACCGCAAAATAAACCACCTCAGGATAAAGAATGACGAAGAAGAATTTTTTATATCTCATGGCTTTATGTGTGATGATTATCTCATCATGCGACCCTGGACGTTTATTTGAAGAAAATAAAATTATAGAAGGCAACGCTTGGTATTATAAAAATTATATTCCGTTTGATTTACAGGTTAAAGACACCACAAAATTTTATAATGTTTATGTGAACTTACGTGTAAGTGCCGATTATAAATACAGCAATATTTTTGTGTGGTTTCATGCCTCCAATCCTTTGAAAAAAGCAGATCAGCGCAGGGTAGAAATAAAACTTGCTGATGAGCATGGTCGTTGGCTAGGAAGCGGGCTTGGCGATATTTACGATTATCAGTTTCCGGTGTTACAAAAAGTTAAATTTCCACAAAGTGGTTTCTATCGTTTCGAGCTCGAACAAAACATGCGTGATGATACGTTGATGAATGTAAAATCTGTTGGTGTTAGGGTTGAGGAGTTTGAAGAAAATAAATAATTTCGAACAGAGAACACTAAACTCTGAATGGTGAAGTTGAAAATAAATATTCTCTGTTTCAACAAAATTCTATTCCTTTTTTTATCAAAAAATTTCCTAATGATATTTACGGTAAAATAGTTGAATAAATTAAAGACATCAATATGAAACTACTTAGTAAATATTTATTTCATTTTTCGTAAAAAAAGTCTCCTTAAATTTGTTTTATGAACAGCATATTAATAAAACCAAAATCAGCAAAAGATGTTAGCTTTCTTCAGGAAATGTTAAAATCATTTGATAAGATTCAAAGTGTTGATTTACTTGATGAAAAAATGGTGGATGAATTGGAAGATCAGGCTCTCGCAAGGGCGATTAAAGCGAATCGCAAAAGTGAATTTGTTAGCAAATCACAAATAATGAAAAAACTCAAACGCAAATGAAAATATTGTTTGAGAAAAGTTTTGAGAAAGAAATCGATAAACTGAGGAGTGAAGAATTACAGAAAAAAATAATTGATGTTATTAATCAAGTTGAAATAGCAAAATCTGTAATTGAAATTAAAAATATAAAAAAGATGAAAGGCTATAAAAACTTTTATCGAATTAAAATAAACGACTATAGAATAGGAGTAGAATTAGAGAAGAATACCGTCATCTTTGCTGCATTTGGTCACAGTAAAGAGATTTACCGAAAATTCCCTGCATAGTTTAAATTACTCTTTCACAAACTTTCCTGAATAAATTTCATTTCTGCTTTGAACATTTATAAAATACAATCCGCTGTTTAGTTCTTTAACAGGTATTTTAATTTCATGTGGGTTATTTATCGTTTCAGCAAAAACAGTTTTTCCAATCAGATTTATAATTGAAATACTCCATTTATTATTGAATGATTCATCAATTGTAAATGAGATTTGAGTTGATGCAGGATTTGGAAAAATGTTTAATGTTTGATTGTATGAATGAATTGCATTAATGCCGGTATTGCTTACAACAGAATTATAAGTAACATAAATTACTGCCGAATCAGTAGGGCTGTTTGTATTATAAAAAACATAAGCTACATGATTTATTCCACGAACATGAACAGTGTTGTCAAACAAATAATGAGCGATAAAAGAACTATCGGTTGAGCCACCCGAAATAAATGCATGCGATGGCGAAATGTAGGTTCCTGTCGGGAAGCAATTTCCTGCAAAACAAAATGTATGCATCACATCTTTTTGCAACGAGTCGAGTTCCATTTTCTTCGCACCTGTTTCAATTACATTGTTGCTTTTGTTTTCAATGACCAAATATAAATCAAGACTTTCGGCACCAACCCAAGTTGTATATCTCGATTGTATGGTAATGGTATCACCTGTTAAATCTTTACCCGAGAACAACTCTCTTACGCGCAAGTTTTGTGCACCAACAATTGAGTACAATAAAACGAATGAAACGAAAAAAGAAAGATGTTTTGGCATATTTTTATTTGGCGACAAAACGGATGTTATTCTGTTTTAAGAATTTTATGAACCGAGATATTTTTATCTGTTAAAATTTGGATAAAGTAAATTCCATTTTTCTCTGATGACAGGTCAATAGATGTTTCATTAGCAAAAATATTTTCATGCGTATAAACTACATTACCTAAAATATCTGTTACAACAATTTTAAATTCATTCGCTTCATTTCTTTTAATTTTTACTAAGCCATTGGAAGGACTAGGATAAACAATATCATTATTTATAGATGATATTTCTTCAACTGCCGATATAGCTTTTGCTCCAACTTTTCCTCTAATGGCTGTCATGATTTTTCCAGCAAACGATTGAATTCCACTGCTATTTTTTGTTTCAGTAGCATACAAAGTAAGATTACAATGATTAGCGTTCCATTTATATGGCGTGGTTGGGAAAGTATATGTATAAGTTCTTGAAACAAATGTTCCACTGGTAGTTGTTTTTACCGAGTCGCCTTGAAAGCCATTCATGTTAGCCCTAAAAACATTTGTATGATTAAACGTGCTGTTGAAATGATTGTTGAGCGGATAACTTCCGTCATATTGTGTTGAAATAAGCGAATCTTCGGTAATAGCAACCTGAAGAAAATTAATGGCTGTTGCCGAGTTTGCGGTGTAATAAGCTTCTACATTTACAGTAAGCAATCGTGTTGTAGTATTAAAACTTGATGTCATTGCCAAATTGATAGGAGAGGGTTGGGTTATAACCAAATCAGATTCGGGTTGAACCTGATTGTTGTTGGGGCCAAAAATAAATGTCGAACCATAAGGAGCACCTCTGTCACGTCTGTTTACCATCATATTTAAATAGAATGGCCAACTTAAAATAGAATCACCATAGGGTGTTCTGTAATCGGTGTTGAGTGGCGATGCCTGAGGAACAGCATCCGGTCCGAAATGATATTCAATCAGAATACCTCTTCCGGGATGAGAATTAATAACGGTATCACATTTTAATGCAATGTCAGGGCAACTTCCACAGGTATGTCCTGTTCCTTTTTCAATTAAAAAATTCTTGTTTTGGGGAGTTGTAGAAACCATTGTTTGTGCCGCAACATTCAATCTACTTAGCAATACGAAAGCTGAAGTTATCAATAAAATGAAACCAAAACGATTGAGGTTTATTTTCTGTAGAGATGTAAAGTCGTTCATACGATATGTTTTTATGTAATACTTTAATAATTAGTGCATATCGAAAGTAAGTGGAGTCAAGTTAAAATCCTAATTCAATTTATAACAAGGTATGATTATTTTTGTGACATGATTTCTGTTCAGCAATTTGTATTTAATGAGTTTAGCGAAAACACATATGTGATTTTTGATGAGTCAAAAGAATGTATCATTATTGATCCCGGATGCCATCATGTCGAAGAAAAAAACATTCTCACTGAGTTTATCTCATCCAATCAATTAAAGCCTGTAAAGCTTGTAAATACGCATTGTCACATCGATCATGTATTGGGAAATAATTTCGTTGCAAATCGTTATCAACTTGATTTGTATTTGCATAAAGATGAATTGCAAACTTACGCTGATACCGGCAGATGGGCAGAAATGTTTGGAATGGTGATGGATGAAATTCCTGAGAAAAAAGTGTTTATCAATGAGGGTGATCAGATAAAATTTGGACATTCAACATTCGATATTTTTTTCACACCCGGACATTCAATTGCCAGTTTAACTTTTTATAATAAAATGGAAAAAATTTGCATTGCCGGTGATGTGTTGTTTAAGGGTAGTATTGGCAGAACCGATTTGCCTGGAGGAAATATTGATACACTCATCAGCAGTATCCAAACAAAACTTTTTACTTTAGATGACGATGTAAAAGTTTATTCTGGACATGGCGACCCAACAAGCATAGGATTTGAACGCAAACACAATCCCTTTTTGAATAACTAATATTTTCTATTTTCTTTTTTCTGCATTCTAAATCTAGATTCATTCTGCTCACATCAATTTTTTTGCAGTGTGTCTAATAAAAAGAAATCGTTTTTTCTTTTGTTCATTGGAGTTTTTAAATGACTGATATTTTTGAGTCAAATATTTTACTCAATGAAACGTAATTTTTTTCTAGCAATCATTTTAATTTTGGTGTCGGCCAAAGTTTTTTCACAGCATACAAAAGTTAAGGAGCCGGCACAGGCAATTGCAATCGTTCCTATGTCACAACCTGCTAAAGTATTGGCAGGTCCAATGCTTGGCTATATGGAACATCGCGAAGCATTAATATGGATTCAAAC
>CANKGI010000050.1 GCA_947481365.1 Bacteroidota bacterium
GAATGCTTAAACAATAATTTTTAAAAAATATTATTATTTAAAAGGTGAATCGAATAGGTTCACCTTTTTTTTTGCTGATTTCATTTCTACATAATCTTTAAAAGAAAAAGTAATCCACTTTTATAAATCGCCACAATCATTTCTGTTTCATATTTTTTGTTATTTTAGTGCACTTTTATTTCGATATGAGAAAATTACTATTCGGTATCCTGAGTTTATTTTTGATGAATGAGCTTTTTGCACAAACAGAAACACAGAGCATACCAACCGAGCAGAATAAAACACAATCCGACAAAGGCGAATTTTCGGGTAGCTTTCAAACCAACAATCAGTTTTACATGCGTGATGATAAAATTGGTGCTACAACAACTCAGTACATTCATCAACTTTCGTCAACCGATGCATGGTTAAATCTTTATTATAAAATAAATGGATTTAACTTTATGATGCGTTATGATATGTTTAACAATTCGCCATTGTTCAATCCACAGGAAGCTTATTCAAATCAAGGAATCGGATTTTGGCAAATCAGTAAAGATGTAGATAAATTCAATTTCACTGTGGGTTATTTTTACGATCAGTTTGGAACAGGTATGGCATTTCGTGCATACGAAGACCGTAACCTTGGAATTGATTTTGCTATGGAAGGTGCTCGTGTCATTTATCATCTTTCAGAAAACACAACCATCAAAGCATTTACCGGAAAACAAAAAAACCGTTTTGAAATTCGCGAGCCCATTATCAAAGGTGTAAATATTGAACACCGACATGTATTAAATGACAATTGGAGTGTTGAACCCGGAGCATCTTTGGTGAACAGAACAATTGATGAAAACACCATGAAATCGATTGCTACACTTATCAGCAACATACCCGATACAGCAAAAAGATTTAATCCAACCATGAATGTTTTTATTGCAAATGTGTACAATACATTTCGCTATAAATCGATGACGCTTTATTTAGAATATGATTATAAAACACCCGAAGCTATCATGGGATTTGACAATGTGCTTACTAAAAAAGGTGGAAATATATTTTACTCGAGTTTATCATACTCTACATTGGGAATTGGTATCAATGCGCAATACAAACGCATCGAAAGTTTTCCTTTTCATACGTCACCACTCGAAACACAACCTACACCCAATAATGCAACTGTAAATTATTTACCATCGCTCACACGTCAAAATACATACCGTTTGCTGGCTCGTTATAATGCCGTGGTGCAAGAGCTTGGAGAAAATGCTGCACAGTTAGAAATCACTTTAAAACCAAGTAAAAGCTGGCAAATTAATTTAAACACATCGGCTGTTACAACTCTTGGAGGTGTGAGCGGAGCGGGTATTAAATGGGATACAACTACTCGTTTGTTTCGTGAAGTATATGTTGATGCATCACATAAATTTTCGAAAAAATTTAAAGCCATGTTAGGAGTTCAATGGATAGGTTATAATCAACAGGTTTTTGAAGCAAAAGCAAATGCACCATATGTTGAAGCCATCACTCCTTTTGGAGAATTAAATTTAAAACTCGACAAAGTTCATTCGTTCCGATTTGAATGGCAATACATGTACAACAAACAAGATCTTGGAAGTTTTATTAATGCTTTGCTTGAATTTAATATGGCTCCACACTGGTCGTTTGCAGGTGGCGATATGGTTAATATTAATCCAGGCTCATTAAATCAACCGGGTACTGGTGAAACATTTGAATACATACATTATTACACTGCATTTGCAGGATATACTTATCACACCACACGCTTAACACTTGCATACATAAAACAACCGCAAGGTGTAAATTGTACAGGTGGCGTTTGCCGTTTAGAGCCGGCTTTTAGTGGTGCACGTTTAACTTTAACAACTAATTTTTAACGATAAATAACATGAAAAAGATTCTAAACATTTTATCGTTCTTCATTGTCGTTGCCATTATTTTTTCGGCATGCAAAGAAGATCCGCCTTATGTAAATTTTAACAAACCCCGTTCGATATTCGATACCACATATATTGGCGCTGTTCCAACACCGCAAGCAAAAGAAGTTTTGATTGAAGATTGTTCGGGAACAATGTGTAACAATTGTCCAACAGCAGCAGTAATAGGAAATGGAATTGTTGCTGCAAATCCGGGCCGAGTTAATATCTATACTAATTATCCAAACATACCCTTTGGCGGACTTACTAATCCTGTTAATCAACCTACAGTAAAAAGTAAATACGACATGCGAAGTGATATTGGTAAAGACATCATGAATTATATAGGTATGCCGAGTATGGGATCACTACCTACAGGGTATATTAATCGTAGAAAATTTACAGGAAACAGTGAATGGGCTGTTGTTAAAGATACTTGGGTTGGCTATGTTAATGGTGAACTTGCTCTAACCACACCTGCAAATATTGATATTAACAATACATATGATGCTTCTACAAAAAAACTAACTGTTGATGTAACGGTAACATATTCGCAAGCCGTTACAGGCGATAATTATTTACATTTAATGATATTACAGGATAGTATTATTGATGCACAAGAGTCGAAAGACAATAATGGATTACCTTTTTATGATTCGGCTTATGTGCATCGCCACGTGCTAATGGATATGCTAACAGCACACAACGGTGATCTATTGAATACTACTGCAGATATGACATTAGTACCCGGACGAGTATTTAAAAAACGTTACGAAATGATACTAGGAACCCGCACCAATAATTTAACAAATCCTGACCCGACTCCTCCTCGACTTTCATTTTGCCAGTGGGATTTAAAACACTTGTTGGTATTGGGATTGGTAACCGAGAGCAGTACAACAAAATATGTTTTGCAATCGAAAGAGAAGGAAGTACAATGACGAAATATGTTCTATTAGTATTGATTGTATTTGCCATTTCGTGTAAGCAAAAAACAATTCAATCATCAAGTATTGATAAAGATCGTGCTGCTAAAATCATCGAGTTTTCGAACCCTGAAACTTCTCCGTTCAATGCCGAAGAAATAAAAGAAATGGGTACGCTTAAATTTTTCGAAGCAGATGAAAAATATAAAGTAAAAGCAACATTACATCGCGTTCCCGACCTTCCCTTTTTTGAAATGCCACATTCAAATAATGTTACACGTTCGTATCAAAAATTTGGTGAGATTACATTTGACCTGAATGGTAAAAATTTTACACTTCCGGTATACTCAAATGAACAATTTAAAAAAGAACACGATTTGTTTTTCCCTTTTCACGACCTTACAAACGTAAAAGAAACTTATGGTGGCGGAAGATTTATGGATTTAAAATATACTGATTCATCGGATGTTATTGAAGTTGATTTTAACTTATGTTATCATCCTTATTGCGCACACAGTCATCGTTTTCATTGCCCAATTGTACAAAAAGAAAGTTCGATGGAAATTGAAATCAAAGCAGGAGAAAAATTGTAATAATAGCCACAGATTTTTTTACAAGAAAACATAAGAGAAAAAAGTGATGAAGGAATTATGTGATGAGGTGATGAAGGAAATTTCTCTGCGTTATCTGCGAGAAAAAATATTGCTGAAAATTCTTTGCATTCTCTGTGGTGAAAATAATTGAGATGCTAAAACAAGTTCAACATGACTTTCATTTTCTCTTCATCATAAAATAAACAGGCACACCGGCAAGTACAATTGCCAAACCTGGATAGCTATAATTAGGTTTATAAATGAGTAGGCTGATGCAAATAAATAATGCAATCAAAATATATGCTGCTGGTAAAATAGGGTAAGCCAAAACTTTGTATGGACGATTTGCATTTGGTTGTTTTTTACGAAGAATAAAAATGCCTGCAACTGTTAAAATATAAAATAGCAACACTGCAAAAACTACATAATCCAACAAATCACCATATGAACCCGAAAGCGTGAGAATGCTTGTCCATACAGCCTGTATAACCAATGCAAATTGTGGCGAATGATTTTTATTTAACCGAGAAGCTCGTTTAAAAAATAACCCGTCAATTGCCATTGCATAATAAACACGTGCACCCGAAAGTGTAAGTCCGTTGATACAACCAAAAGTTGAAATCATAATGAGTATTGCCATCAAATACATTCCCACATTACCAAAAACTGTTTGCAACATCAATGTTCCAACTCTATCGTTTTCGGCATGTTGAATGGCATCAAACGATAAAACTTTTAAATAAACCACATTGATAAAAAAATAAATTGCCAAAACAATTCCTGTTCCCATTAAAAGCGAAAGAGGAAGATTGCGTTCTGGTTTTTCGATTTCACTTCCTGTAAATGTGATGTTGTTCCAAGCGTCAGCAGAAAAAATTGAACCCACCAATGCAACTGAAAATATGCCGAGATAATTAAAACTAAAAACATCTTTAGGCATGGTAAAATCTGGCAATTGTGCATGTTGTGTGATTGCAAAAAATAATCCTGCAACAATCATAAAAACGATGGCCCCGATTTTTGTAAACGTAAAAATATTTTGAATGAACGCTCCCGTTTTTACATTTCTGAAATTTGAAAACGTGAGTATCCAAACAATGATGATGGCAAGAATTTGTTGTGTTTGTATTTTGATATTTCCAATTTCGAACAGCAAATTTTTATCAGAAATAAATGGGAAAAACACACCAGAAAATTTTGCAAAGGCAACTCCAACAGCTGCAATTGTTCCTGTTTGAATAACAGTAAATAATGTCCATCCATACAAGAAACCAAACATTGGATTATACGCTTCGCGCAAATACACATATTGCCCTCCGGCCTTTGGCATCATGGCAGCCAGCTCGCCATAACTTAATGCAGCAAAAATGGTAAGTACAGCTGTAACCACCCATGCAGCAAGTAACATGATTGGCGAATTTAATTCACGACTCATCACTGCCGGAACAATAAAAATTCCGGAACCAATCATGCTACCCATGATGAGCATGGTACAATCGAGAAGTGTAAGTTTTTTATTCATTATTGGTTATTTGTTATTAGGTTATTCGTTATTGAGTTGCACTATTATTAACTAATAACCTAATAACTAAATAACTTTTTAAACCAAAGCAAGTTAACAGATTGAATGAAAATAAAAACCATTTGCTTTTTATCGTGTTAAAAGAATTTTAGTCCAATAAATAATTATGATTTCATTTTTCCATTTTAATACCTTACTTAATCTAGTTTACTTACTTTCGCGCAAAGTTTTTTACATGAAAGTTAGACTATTTTTTCTCCTATTTATATCATTATCCATTTTAACAAAATTATTTGCACAACCTCCACAAGGGCCAATGCGTAGCTTTCCACCAGGTTTTAAAATGCCTGCAATTGGTCGTGTTTATGGAAAAATTGTTGATAGCAAATCGAAACCAATTGAATATGCAACGGTAACATTGTTGGCTCAAAATAAAGATTCGGTAATAACCGGAGCCTTAACAAAATCAAACGGAGAATTTTTGCTAGAAAAAATTCCTTTCGGACGTTTTAGAGTTCGTGTACAGTTTGTAAGTTTTAAAACTGTGTTTAAACAAGTTGCTATTTCTCAAAATAATATCGAAACAGATATTGGAAATATTGTGCTGTTGATGGATGAAAAAGAATTGAATGTAGCTACCGTTACCGCCACAAAACCTACAGTGATTATGGGAGTAGACAGAAGAATTTACAATGTTGATCAGGATATTTCGGCAAAAGGTGGAACCGCTATTGATGTGATGAAAAATATTCCGGGATTAACTGTTGATGTAGATGGAAATGTTTCGTTGAGAAATAATTCGCCAACTATTTTTATTGATGGTCGTCCGTCAACAATGACATTGGAACAACTTCCTTCCGATCAAATTGACCGTGTGGAAGTCATCACCAATCCCTCAGCAAAATATGATGCATCGGCAACCGGTGGAATTGTAAATGTTGTGCTTAAGAAAAATACGAAACCTGGTTATAACGGAATCATTGGATTGAATACCGGTACAAATAAATTTGACGGCATCAATAAAAATGGAATCATGGCAAACCTTAACATCAAACAAGGGAAGACCAATTTTTTTATTGCATATAATCTGAATTACAGTAATGCTACAACAATTGGCTCAACGATGCGAACCAATTTATTTGGAGGATCCCCAACTGGACAATACAATCAAAATAATACAACCGATGCATCACGTACATTTCAATTTGGACGTATTGGTTTTGATTATGCAGTTACCAATCGAAATACACTAACCGTTTCAGAAAATCTCATGAGTGGTGCATTTACCATACTCGACAATCAAAATTTTTCGCAAACAAATGCATCAAACAAATTGCAGTATGATGGAAATAGAATAAATAATCAGAAAAATAATTTCAATAATTATACCTCACAAATTTTATGGAAACATACCTATCCAAAGCAAGGAAAAGAATGGAGTGCTGATGTTGATTATAACTATGGAAGCTTAGGAAGTAATTCGTTATATAATACAACTACTTTTGATAGTTTGAGAAATCCATATCCAATAAATCCCCAGTTTCAAAACAATATCAGCAAGGGAATCAATCATCAATACACTTTTCAATTTGATTTTACCAACCCAATTTCGGATACAGAAAAAATTGAGTTTGGCGTAAAAAGTAATTATAAAATTAGTGAAACAGGATTGGATGTTGAAATGAAAAATAATACTACCGGAGAAAATATAAAAGACACTTTTCTTTCAACTGATTATATGATTTATGATTTGACCAATGCGGCTTATATCAATTACACAAATATGTTTGCAGGTATTGGTTACCAAACTGGTTTACGTTTTGAACAAACGCATTTTACTGGCTCGCTGACAAACAAAAATCAATCGTTTGAATATATCTATCCTAATGGAACAAACGATTTAGCAAAAGCTTTGTTTCCTAGTTTATATCTTTCAAAAAAGTTTAATCCTTCAAATGAATTTCAATTAAATTTTTCGAGAAAAATAAATCGCCCGGGATGGATGCAAATTATGCCGTTCATTATGTTTAGCGATAAAAATAATTATCAAATTGGAAACCCAACTCTTGCACCCGAATTTAATAATTTGATGGAAGCAAATTATAACCACATTTTTGGAATTGGAAATTGGTTATCGTCAGGCTATTTAAGATACCAAGAAAACCCGATAACCCCTTATGCCTATCGCTCTACAACAGATTCAAATGTGCTTGTTTCATCTTTTATGAATGGAACAAATGCCGTTTCATACGGATGGGAAAACACACTTAAACTTTCACTCATCAAAAGAAAATTGGATTTAAGTTTTAACGCAAATATTTTCTACACAACCATTAAAGCACAGAGCGGAACAAATTCAATTGAAAATAGCGGAACAAGTTGGTTTGGTAAAGCAATGGCAAGTTATAAATTACCAAAAAATTATTCGGTACAAATAAATGGATCGTATGAAGCTCCGAAAATTATTGCTCAAGGAAAAACGAATGAAGTTTACTCTGTAGATTTTTCAATCAATAAAGAGATTTACAAAATACTCGTTTTCAATTTTACCATCAATGATATTTTCGATACAAGACGCTTCGGTTCCATTTACAATACCGACTATTTTACGCAAGAATTAATTCGCAGACGAGATACACGATTTTTCAAAATTGGTTTCACATTCCGATTTGGAGAAATAGATGCTTCCATTTTTAAACGTAAAATAAAACGTCCTGATCAAAATTCGGATCAAATGGATTTTTAAATTAAAGAATTTTAAGCTCGTGGATGAAACTGTGTGATCACGTCACGCAAATATTCTCTATCAATATGCGTATAAATTTCGGTTGTGGTAATGCTCTCATGTCCCAACATTTGCTGAACCGCTCGAAGATCAGCACCTGCTTCAACCAAACTTGTTGCAAAGGAGTGGCGTAATGTATGAGGCGAAATTTTCTTTTTGATACCTGCTTCCATCGCAAACTTTTTTATCAAAAGAAAAATCATCACACGCGATAGTTTTGTTCCTCGATTATTTAAAAATAAAATATCACTGCTTCCGGTTTTGGGTTCAATATGATTTCGAATGTTTTCGGTATAAAAATTAATTGCTTTGATGGCAACTCTTCCAATTGGCACCAATCTTTCTTTGTTTCCTTTGCCAATTACACGTACAAAAAATTCATCAAATGAAATATCAGAAATCTTAAGGTTTACCGTTTCGGTAACTCGTAATCCGCAACTAAACATCGTTTCGATGATGGCTTTATTCCTCAAACCTTCAGGTTTCGACAAATCAATTACCGAAAGCATTTTATCAATTTCGTCAACATGCAAAACATCAGGAAGCTTTCGAGCAGTTTTAGGCGCTTCTAATAATTCTGCTGGATTTTTTTTGATGAGATCTTCCATCAAAAGATACTTGTAAAATGTTTTTATACCCGAAATAATTCGTGCCTGAGAAGTAGGCATCATTCCTAACTCAGTAATCCATCTTAAAAATTCTCTTAATGTTGCAAGGGTAATTTCTTCGGGAGTATCATTGATATTTTTTAGTTCAAGAAAATGGCACAGTTTTACAATATCGTGTTCGTAAGCTTCGATAGAATTGACCGACAACGAACGTTCGAGTTTTAGGTACGTTTTAAATCCTTTGATATAAATTTGCCAGTTCAAGTTGATTGACGATTTAACATTTACGAATTAAGCCGTTTTCGAATTACGATTTAAGATTTTTTATTTAACATTGTTGTGAAGGAAGTAAAAACAGGATACAAGATATTGGGGAGGTGTGATTAGATTTATCCGGACATTCATTATCATGTACTTGTATCTTGAAACCCGAATTAATTAAACAGAATGAAAATCATCATCATCAACGGACCGAATTTAAATTTACTCGGAAAACGAGAGCCCGAAACATACGGAACTAAATCGTTCGAAGAATATTTTATTGAATTGAAGGACCAATTTCCACAAATTGAATTGGAATATTTTCAAAGCAATATTGAAGGCGAGCTCATCAATAAATTACACGAAGTTGGTTTTAGTTATAACGGAATTATTTTAAATGCTGGTGGCTACACGCACACATCAGTAGCGCTTGCTGATGCTGTGGCTTCCATCAAAACAAAAACAGTTGAGGTTCATATTTCCAATATTTTTGCTAGAGAAGAATTCAGACATATTTCATTGCTTTCAAAAAATTGCGTGGGCATCATAAGTGGTATGGGATTGAAAGGGTACGAAATGGCAATCCGTTTTTTTAAATAAACAGAAACTATTCATGTAGTTATTACACTACAGTGTTTTCGCTCAAAAAATAGAATATTGCGGAAATTTTAATCTGTAAATTTCAAAAATTATTACAAAATATTACTAGTAAATCATCTTATATGAAAACTACAAAACTTGCATTCTTTTTTACAATTTGCTGTGTCCTGTTTTTCAATGCAGTAAAGGCGCAAACTCCTTTTTCTGGAACTCGTACAGTTGGGCCAGGCGGATATTACGCCTCTCTAACATTGGCTTTAGCTGATGCTGTTACGAATGGAATTAATGGTGCCACAGCATTTGAGTTAACATCAACTTACACAAGTTTGTCGGAAACTTTTCCTATTACAATTGGAAATATTAATGGCGCAAGTTTAACAAACACTATTACTATTCGTCCGCAAACAGGAGCAATAGGTTTGAGTATTTCAAGTTCAAATGCAACGGCAACAATAGATTTGAATGGTGCTCAATATTTCATCATTGACGGAAGACCTGGAGGTACAGGAAGTTTTTCAAGCGGTGTGAGTATGGTTATTTCAAATACTTTAGGAACTGCACCAGCTGTAAGAATTATAAACGATGCAAGATACAACAAGACTAAATATTGCGATTTGCAATCTAACAATTCAACTATTACCACAGCCACTTCCGGAGGTGGTGTTGTTTGCTTCGGTACAACTACCGGTGCAAATGGAAATGATTTTAATGCCATTTCATTTTGCGATATACACAACGTAACAGGAGGCAATCCTCTTATGTGTGTTTATTCATATGGAACCACAACCACAACAGCACAATTTAATGATTATGATACCATTTCGAACTGTAATATTTATAATTATTTTAATGCAGCTAATGCTACGATGGCTGTTAATTTAACAACAGGTACAAACGGTTGGATAATTGACGGTAATCATTTTTATCAAACTTCAACATTATCATATAACGGAGCTGTTACTCACCGTGCAATCAATATCAGTAATAGTGCCGGAAATGGATATACTGTTACAAACAATTACATTGGAGGAAACAACTCTTCGGGTTCAAATTATTACACCATGACGGGCACAACAACACCTGTTACATCAACACATGTTTTTATTGCAATAGAAGCAACTGTTGGTACAACATCAACAACAAATATTAACAACAATATCATAACCAATATAGATTTTACTTCAGCTTTTGCAGGCTCATTAAGTTTAGGAGGGATAAACATATTGGGTGGACTAGCAAATTGTAATGGAAATTTGATTGGATCAACAACAACAAATGGTTCTATTAAAGTTACCACTAATTGCACAACAAATGTTGGAGGAATGATTGCTCTGAGATCCGGAACTTCTGTAACAACGATTACATTTAATAACAATATTATTTCAGGAATTGATATGTATGGTAATTCAACAACGTACACTCCGGAATTTCATGGAATAAATATTACACAAACTACCACAACTGCTACTGCAAATAATAATGTTATAGGTAGTACAACATTGGCAAACAGCATCAATCTTATTTCAACATGTGCTACAAGTACGTATGCTCAACGACTCGATGGTTTTATCATAAACAACACTACAGCAGGAACACTTAATATGAGTAATAATATTATTGCAAACCTTAATACAAATTATAGTGCAACCGGAACGCAAGCAGCATGTTTACGTGGAATTTATATTCTCCCCACTTCAACCGGAACATTCACTGCAACAAATAATATTGTAAGGAATTTAACAAGCGCTTCTCAAACCACAGGATCTGGAATAAACTCTGCTATTGTAGGGATTGGTATCAATACTTCAACTGCAAATGTAGTATTAACAGGAAACACAATCAGTTCATTGGTTTTAACAGGTGCATCAACAACTGCTGCAGTGCAATGTGAAGGAATTTTTTATTCGGGAATGTCAACAGGAGTGAACACGATTAATAAAAATTTTATTCATAGTTTATCCATCAATGCTATAAACCCACTGGCTTATTTAACAGGAATGGATATCGGTGCAGGTTTGGTTACAATCTCAAACAACATGATTCGTTTAGGATACGACTCAGCCGGAAACAGTATCTCTAATCCGTGTATCATCAGAGGTCTTACTAAGAATTCAAGTATTATCAGTATGTATTTTAACAGCATATATATTGGTGGTTTGGGAGTTGGATCAACTGCTACCAATACATTTGCTTTTGCCAGAACAGCTGCTGCTGCTGACGATGTGAGAAATAATATTTTTGTAAACAACAGATCAAATTCCACATCAGGTGGCAAACATTATCAGTGTTTTTTAATTAATACAACAACGCTCACATTAAATTATAATAATTATTTTGGTAATGGAACGGGTTCGGTTTTTGGAACAAACAATAACGGTACAAGTGATGTTGCGAGCTATTCTTCAGGTTGGGTTTCGGGAGATGCAAACAGTGTTGTTGGTGATCCGCAACTTTTCAATCCAACAGGAAATGCATCATCAGTTGATTTACATATTAGTGGCGTTTTACCAACAGTAATTGAAAGAAGCGGAATAAATATTGCATCAATTACAGACGATTTTGACGGACAATTACGTACTTCATTTTCACCAGAAGACATTGGAGCAGATGCCGGAAATTTTGTATTGAATGATGTAGTTGCACCTGTTATTACAATTCCAACTTTACTAACAAATACTGTTTCAACAGGTGACAGAACATTTACAGCTTCGATTTCAGATCTTACTGGAATAAAATTTACTGGAACATTAAAACCAAGAATATATTTTAGAAAATCAATAAGTGGAAGTTATCTCTCGAATTCCGGTGTATATGTATCTGGCTCTCCACAAAATTCTACTTGGTCGTTTACCATTACAGCTGCAAGCCTAGGTGGAGTTACTACAGGCGACTCAATTTATTATTTTGTGATTGCTCAAGATTCGGTAACAACACCGAATATTTCATCTCTTCCTATCGGAGTTTATGCATTTGATGTGAATACAATTTTTACTAACCCACCAACTCAATATGGATATAAAATATCAACATCAATATCCGGAATAAAAACAGTTGGTACCGGTGGCGATTATACAAATCTTACTATTGCAATTGCAGATGTTGCAAGCAGTGTTGTAACAGGACCTGTTATACTTGAATTAATTTCGACATACTCAAGTGGCCTCGAAACTTTTCCTATAATTATATCTAACATTCAAAATTTGAATCCAACCAACACACTTACAATTCGTCCGCAAATTGGAACAACAGGGCTAAATATTACCAGTTCTAATGCAACCGCCACAGTTGATTTAAATGGTGCACAATATGTTATTATTGATGGAAGGCCCGGAAGTATCGGCACAAAAAATTTATCAATCGGAAATACATCAACCAGTGGTGTAGCGATAAGATTTATAAACGATGCATGTTTTAATAAAATAATGTATGACACAATTTATGGTGTAAATAGTGCTGCTGCAGGTGGTGTAATTTTCTTTTCAACAACAACAGGAGCTAGAGGTAATGACAGTAACACTGTTGACAATTGTGACATCAAAGATGGAGCTACTACACCGGCAACATCTATTTATTCTTTGGGAAATACAACAACAACAGCACAAAATAACAGTAACAATTTTATCACTAATAATAATATTTATAATTTTTGGAATGCAACTACAGAATGTAATGCATTTAAAATTTCGGGAGGAAATACAGATTGGGTAATGAGTAGTAACAGTATTTATCAAACTGCTACAAGAACAGCAACTGCAGCAAATCAACAATACATTTGGAATTGTAATAATTCCACTGCCAACAACCATACTATTTCAAATAATTTTATTGGAGGAACTGCACCTCAATGCGGAGGTACTGCATTTACTGTTACAAGTACAGTCGGCTATCGTTTTACCGGAGCATACTTAAGTGTGGGAGCGGTAACACCAACCACATTTAGTGGAAATACTTTTGCAAACATCAATTTAACTAGTGGCGGAACGGCATACAGTACTATACCGGGTATATTCTGCGGACCGTACATAGTAGGAGGTTTGGTAAATGTAACAGGTAATACATTTGGAAGCATGTCTTCACTCAATTCGATTGTAGTTAACAGCACCATAAATAATGATCTTGTTGTTCCAGTTGGTGCTATAGGAACCACAGCCGGAACTATTACCATATCAAAAAATAATTTTGGTGGAATAACCGCAACCGGATCAACAACAAGTATTGGTGCCAACATTAATTGCATTGGTATTACAACCTCAACTGCTACCACTACTTATAATATAGACAGTAATATTATTGGTAATTTTCTTCCTGATAATATTATATCAACTCAATCATCAACAGGAACAGCTGTTCAAACTGTTAATGGAATTCTCACTACTGCAACAGCTAATCACAGGGTAAGAAATAACACAGTTAGTAATTTACGAAACAATTATGTGGGTACAACTACAACTGCATGCTGGTTGCATGGAATTGAATTGAGTGGTTCATCTGGTGTAGATTCGGTATCAGGAAATGTTGTACAAAATTTAGTTAGTACTGCCGCTTGGGAAGCATCCATTCAAGGAAATGCTGCAATTATTGGTATTAGGGTAACACCAACATCAACCGGTAACCTTATCACACAAAACCTAATCAGAGGTTTGAACCTTATTAATACAACAAGCACTTCTACTGTTGCAATAACCGGAATGATATTAAACAATATGACAGGATGCGTTGTATCAAAAAATATCATCCATTCTTTTTCATCTTTATCATCAAGCAGTGCTGTAATTATGATGGGAATTTATCTGAATGGAGGAAGTCCTCGAATCATAAACAACATGATTCGTCTTGGTTTTGACACTGCAGGAAATTCTGTAACAACTACACCTGCTATGTATGGGATATACCGAACTGCAGGAACATTGTATTCTTGTTTCAATTCCATTTATATTGGCGGATACGGAGTAGGATCAGGAACTGCCAACACTATTCCGCTATACAGTATTGCAACCGGAGTTGATTCAATCATGAATAATATTTTCTCAAATGAGCGTTCGAATGCATCAACTGGTGGAACTCATTATACTATTTCTCTATCGGGAAATACAACACTTACAAGTAATAACAATGTTTTGTGGTATACTGGTAACGGAGGCACACTCGGATCGTATGCGGCAACAAATATTTCTTCTGTTTCTGCATTAACTGCATTATCATCTACAGATGGAAATAGCGGATCAGTGAATCCTCAATTTAATAATCCTAGCGGGGGAAATTCAACGATTGATCTACATATAAATCCTTTTGTTCCATCACCGGTTGAGCACAACGGAATTTTTATTCCGGGTATTGCCGATGATTTTGACGGACAATCAAGAAGCTCTTTAACACCAACAGATATTGGTGCTGACGCTGGTAACTTTATGTACACATCGTTACCAATTGTATTAACAGATTTTAACGCAACAAAAATCAAAAATGATGTTGAACTGAATTGGACAACCTCATCGGAAATAAATAATAGAGGTTTTGACATAGAACGTTCGGTTGATGGAAAAACTTTTGAGAAAATAAATTTTGTGAAAGGAAAAGGAAATGCTGTTTCGGTGAATAGTTATCAGTTCACAGATCACGGTGTTCTGTCAAGTGCGAATAGCAATCAATCAACTATCTATTACCGATTGAAACAAATTGACTTTAATGGAAAATTTTCGTTCAGTAAAATTGTTGAAGTGAATTTAAAAAATGCTGTTTCGAATAGCATTACTGTTTTCCCAAATCCGTTTAATTCAACCATCAATGTAAATGTGTTTACCGAAACATCGCAGGCGTTTGAAATTTGTGTTACCGACCTACAAGGAAGAAATATTGCAACCTTGAACCGTACGGCTGATAAAGGTTTGAACACATTGCAATTGGATGAACTTAGTTTATTTAAACAAGGAATTTATTTCATACAAATTAAAACCAACACCGAAACGCAAACAATAAAACTGATAAAAGCTGAATAGAAAATTTCAGTTTTCTAAAAGAAATAAATCCCGTTCAAATTGATCGGGATTTTTTTTTGCTAATTAGTCGTTAAATCATTTTGTATAAATATTAGCGTTTTCCTTTCAATTGGTTTTCCTTTTTCTTTGCCAGGTATCCATGGAGGCATCATCCAAACAACTCTTATGGCTTCTTCATCAAACTCTTTGTAAAAAGATTTTCGGATACATATATCATTAATTATTCCAGTTGAGTCAATTAAAACAATTAACATGACAACTCCCTTTATTGCTTGTTCGGGATATTTAAAATTTTCTCTTACAAACTTTTCCATCTCTTTA
>CANKGI010000051.1 GCA_947481365.1 Bacteroidota bacterium
AATTATTTTTTTCATATATATATATATTGAATTAATAAATGATAAGTTTTTGTTTACAGATGTAGGTTTTGTTTTCATCCAAAATATTTAGCATATAAACACCTGGTGCTAATTGTGAAGTGTTGAGTTGGAATGTTTGCTTTACTTTATCAATCTGATATTGCTGGCTCAACAAACTCTTTCCATTAGCATCCAATAGTGATAATGAAATACTTTTTGCATCTGTAGTTTCAATATCAATATTCAATAGTTGTGTTGTTGGATTTGGATAAGTTGAAATAATAAAATTGGTTGCATTTAAATTAGCATCCATTTTCTGAACACCTACTTCTTTTATCTCTGTATATTGGTATTTGCCATCAAAGTCAATCTGTTTGAGCCGATAGTATAATTTGGTTTCATTCAATTTTGCAAAGGGTGTTTTATCAATGCTCGAATATTGTATTTCAGTATTGCTGTTTCCTGCTCCTTTTATTTGAACAATACTTTCGAACTTTATACCGTCAACTGATCGCTGTATTTCAAAATGATCATTATTTATTTCTGATGATGTTATCCAATTGAGTAACACATCATCATTTATATTTTTAGTTGCAGCAAATTTTAGAATCGCAACAGGTAAAGAACTTCCTAATCCGCCAACACCAAAATAATATGTTCCTGCTGTTAACCCTGCAGCACTTGTTGCTTTACTATACGCAGGTGATGAACCTGTGATTGTTGCAGCTGATGTTCCATTGGTGTATGTCCAACTAGTTGATGAACCACTTTGCCAATAACTCACTCCGCAATTACTTCTGGTAAATCCCGATGATTCATCAGCTGCATTCCAATAAGCTGTTCCACTTAAATTGGCAACTGAAGTTTGTGGCATTAATATCCAAGTTTTGTTTACTACGTTTGATGTAAGCTGTGTTGAACTTGTTTGTGGATTGAGATAAACATTATCACGAACTGCCATTTGAAAAATAACATTGCTTCCAGTTGAATGTTGAATCTGAATTTTATTATTAGAGGATGTTCCAATGTCGTATGTTTTTAAAGAACCACTTGCAACCGGAGTAATAATATATCCAGTTGCTCCTGTATTAATTAAATAACCATTGGTGTTAATTGATTTTGTGCTTTGTAAAATTCCATTATTTGTTACCACAGCTGATGAAGCTAGCTGAACGGTATCATCAGCATAAAGTGTTGCGTTGTTCTGAATTGTTACATCGGAGTTGATGTATACCTGTGCCTTTAAAAACACTGTACAAAGCAGGCATATAATGACCAAGCAAAAATGTTTCATCAAATTATAAATTTAGTAAAAGGCTTAAAACTATTTTTGTGGATTAGAAACCAAAAGCAAGTTAGAATTATTTTTTTATGATACAACGGGTGAAATTACTAATCAATGGCAAGTACAATAAGCAGTTATATGACTATTTCACTCACTCCGAAATTTCTGTTTCAAATCAATTATCAAATTTTCGAATGCTGATGTTTCGCGCAGTTTCCACCCTTCAGGTTTAGCATAAAATTTTGGATTGAGAAAAACATTTACGTATACCGAATGCGATTCGTAACTTTTTCCATAAAAATTATTTTTCAAATATTTCTTATCGTCTTCGCTAAACTCGGCATTGAGATTTGATTGCAACACAACAGGTAAATCTGAAAGCACACGCCCATTTATTCTTTCAAATTTTAGTCCGTAATTATTTAAGTATGTAAACTGCGATGAAACTGCAATAGGTGTGTAACTATAAAATACAGTTGTATCGTTAAAATCATTTTTTATGTTGTCGTAAATAGAAAAATAACTTCGGTAAGCTAATGTTCCATCACCTAAATTTTTTCCGGGATAGTATAAAAAGTTGCCTGCAACTAGCGAACAAAAAAGAACAACATATAACATATTTTTCTTTCGTGTTTCGAAATATTGAATGCCATTCATTACCAAAATAATCATAAGCATTCCCAATGCTAAAAAATATCTATGACCGATTGTTTTTGATAAAAATATGGCCATTGAAACGCAAATAATTAGAGAGAGGCTTAACCACGCAATGTGTAATTTTCTGTTTCCTATTTTTTTAAAAAACAGAAAAACAAATACCAAATAAAATGGTAACATACCAAAATCAATAAGCCGCCAAGCCATAATTAGCAGGCTTTTTACAAATTGTGAAATTCCGTTTAGCGAATCGGCATCCGAATAATTTGGTGAAAGAAATAACCATCCTGTGTGAACGTAATGCAAGGTTAGCCATGAAAGTAAAACTAAAAAAGGAATGGCATAAAAAACAAAACGCTGTTTAATCCAATCTATGAATTTCTGTTCATTTATATTCAGAATAAAATCGGTTGCTGCGAGTGCCAATAAAAAAAACGGGGCCTGCATATGCGAAAGCATCATCAATATTGTTGCACTCAAAAACCATTTATTATTTTGAGTAAACAAACCATAAATAGCCGCTAAAAAAAATGTCATTACTGCAACAGTGTTTAACATCATTGCACCTTGTGCCAAAAACACGGGCATCACAAGTAAAAGAAGTGTAGCCTGATTCACTGAAGTTTCATTTTCGAGAAACAGTTTTGCTAATTTTCTAAAAACAAAAACCAACAACATAAGCCATATCATTCCATACAAATGCGAAACAAAAAGCGATTGTCCGAATATTTTCCAGCACAATGCCATTAACCATGAATACAGTGTTGGATGTGCCGGATCGGCATCGGTAGGATAAAATACAGTTAAAAGATTATGGTCGTAAATATTATTTACACAACGTGAAGTTGAAGCAACAGCATCACCAAAAAACGGGTCATTTTTTACTGTAAAAAAAAGTCTTACAAAAAAAATAACGGGTATGATGTAAAAATATTTATCTGAAAAGATTTTGTTCATGCTCCGAACAAAAATAAGATATCGCTACTTAGCTCCAACAGAATTTTTCTTCACTTCTTCATAAAACTGTTCGTATTGTGGTACAATCTTATCAATGTGAAATTCCATTGCACGGTGCTTGGCGTTTTTCTTAAATTTTTTCAGTCGATCTAAGTCATTCAAAATATAAATTGATTTTTCGGCCATTGCATCGATATCTCCCACATTGCATAAAAAACCTGTTTCACCTTCTATGTTTAACTCGGGTATACCACCTGCGTTTGAAGAGACAACAGGAACTTCACAAGCCATTGCCTCCAATGCTGCTAAACCAAAACTTTCGGTTTCTGATGGCATCAAAAACAAATCGCTTACCGAAAGAATTTCTTCAACCGGATCTTGCTTTCCTAAAAACGAAACCGAATTAACAAGGCATAAATCACGACAAAGCATTTCGATATTTTGACGTTCGGGACCATCTCCAACTAACAATAATTTTGCAGGGATTTTTTCTCGAATTTTTGCAAATATTTTTACTACATCTTCTACACGTTTTACTTTTCGAAAGTTAGATGTGTGCACTACCAAATGCTCTCCGTTTGGTGCAATGGCTTTACGAAAATGATCTTTTGCTTTTTTACTGAATCGCTCGAAATCGATAAAATTTGGAATAACCCTGATATCTTTATTGGTATGAAAATGACTAAAAGTATCTTGCTTAAGCGATTCGGAAACAGCAGTAATTCCATCCGACATATTTAATGAATAAGACACAACTGGTTCAAATGAAGGATCTTTACCTACAAGCGTAATATCGGTTCCGTGAAGCGTTGTGATAATAGGAATATGAATGCCTTCGGATGCCAATATCTCTTTTGCCAGAACGGCAGCCGAGGCATGCGGAATAGCATAATGCACATGCAACAAATCCAATTTTTCAAATTTTACAACATCTACCAAACGACTTGTTAATGCTGTTTCGTAAGGTGGAAAATCGAACAAAGGATAATGAGAAACATATACTTCATGAAAGAAAATATTTCCGGTAAAAAAATCTAAACGTGCTGGCTGTTTGTAAGAAATAAAATGAACATCATGCCCTCGCATAGCGAGTGATTTCCCTAACTCAGTTGCAACTACACCACTTCCCCCATATGTTGGATAACAAACGATTCCGATTTTCATTGTAAAAATATTGACTGCAAAGATGACTAATAATTGTGAAGTTAATATATAGAAATAAACCCATTAGACATAGAATTGTTTTCTATTTTGAGTTTTTTATTGCTTCATAAACAACATCTAAAATACGTGTTCGTACATTCATGTCCACCAGTTTTTTGTTCTCTGCCGAAGGGTTTACACGATTTGAAAGAAACACATAAACCAAGTTGTTTTTGGGATCTGCCCAAGCGCAAGTTCCTGTAAATCCTGTATGTCCAAAGGCTAGTGGCGACATAGCTTTGCTGGTTGGTGTTGCTTTTTTAGGGTCGGTTTCGGGTTTGTCAAAACCTAAACCTCTTCTGTTGCTGCTTGCTTTTTTAGCACCTTTTTTATTGATAACAGCTTGCTTCGAAGTAAATTCTCTTACAGTTGTTTCCTTTAAAATTCTCTTACCACCGTATGTTCCTGTGTTAAGCAACATTTGCATAATGATGGCAACATCGTTGGCGTTGGCAAACAAACCTGCATGTCCGCTAACACCGCCAAGCATAGCTGCTGCCGGATCGTGAACCGTACCATCGAGTTGTTGCTGACGAAAAATGGTATCGTATTCGGTAGGGACAATCCAATCGGGATTCATTTTTTTAAGCGGATTAAATTGTAACGATGATAGGTTGAGTGGATCATAAATATTGGTTCGCAAATATGTTTCAAAATCTGTTTGCGAAATTTGCTCAACAATTTTTCTGAGCATCATAAAACCCAAGTCCGAATACACATAATCTCCCGGTGTTTTCAATTCACTTTCGGCAATTGTCTTCCAAATAAACTGTTCATAATTCTTGTTCATGAAAAGATTTTGTGCAACAGGAATACAAAAATTAGAATCTCTTTCCTCCTGATATATCAAAGGGTTTGGCTTACCATTTACGAGAGTTGATTTATAAAAAGGAATAAATGGTATCAATCCAGCCTGATGCAACATCACATCACGAATGGCTATTTTTTCTTTATTCGAACCTTTTAAAAACGATAAATAATCACCCAGTTTATCATCGAGTTTTATTTTATGATCATCATACAAATGCATCACTGCCAATGTTGTTGCAAGCATTTTTGTAAGAGAAGCCAAATCGTATAAATGATAGTTTTTTACTGCTGTTACACCATCATAAGTATGATATCCAAATGATTTATCGTAAATCACTTTCCCGTCTTTTGCTACTAAAACCTGGCATCCCGGCATTGCTCCGTTTGTAATGGCATCGGTAACAATTGAATCGATTAAATGCAATGGTGCGCTATCGATGTTTTTTTCTTCTGGAAAAATATATTCAAAACGATTGATTGTTTCTGCCGATTCACCACATCCCATTGGGAAATTTTCGTTCACTGTTACAGGCATTGTACCTGTTGATTTGATTGCGCCAAACAACATTTCTGCAGCTATCTGATTATTCATATCCAAATCTTCATAACTCACAATCACATTTTTTAAATCTGTAAAATTTCTTAGTGCGTAAGGATTTCCGTTACACACAAAAATATTTCGTTGATTTTTTGTAATCGTATTGATGAAATTAATTTCGGGTTGTGTTAAGCCCAATCGTTTGTTTACAAATCGGCTTGTGTTTTCTAGCGATAGAATCAACATGTTGTATTGCTGCAATATTTTTGTAAGCGAATCAAACATAGGTTGCGTTTCGTTTTTATCGATGCTGAAATAATCGGCTTTAATATAATTTGCACACATCTCCTGAAACTCTGTAAACTGGCTTCCTCCAATCGATACAACGGCTATGTTATACAATTCGGGGTTTTGAAATGGAATCATTTTCTCAGTGTTTTTGGCAATAAATATTCCTTGTTTCAAAATTTTCTTAGCCATCATTTGATTTGCACAACAATTCAAATCATCATTCAAATGATCAAGCACAACTGGTTTATAATGATTTAACCCGAGCCAGTATTTTGCTTCAAGTATTCGTTTACAACTGCGTTCAATTTGCAAAGTATCTATCAATCCATTTGCAACATATTCGTTAATTTTTAGAACAGCCAATGGTACATCTTCAACAAAAAGCAACACATCGTTTCCGGCTGCAAGTGCTTTGGCTGCAACCTCTCCCGGACCATTTGTTTCGGCAACACCTTTCATGTTTAATGCATCGGTAACAATCAATCCATTAAAGCCCATTTCGTTTCTGAGTAAATGAGTGATGATGGGTTTTGAAAGTGATGATGGTGTATTAGGAATTGAATCGAGAGCCGGAACATTTAAATGTGCCGACATCACGCTCATCACATTTTTCTTGATCAATTCGCGAAACGGAAATAACTCTAGTGAGTCTAATCTTTTTCTGTCGCCTCTAATCAATGGCAAACTAAAATGCGAATCTGTTTCCACATCACCATGACCTGGAAAATGCTTGGCACAGGCAACAACATTTTCATCCTGTAATCCTTTTGCATATGAAGCACCTAGTTTAGCAACCATCCATTTATTTTCGCCAAACGAGCGATCATTAATTACTGGATTGTTGGGGTTGTTGTTCACGTCAACATCGGGTGCAAAGTTGTAATGAATGCCCATTCTTCGACATTGACGACCGATGCTTCTTCCCATTTCATAGGTGAGTTGCTCACTTTTACTTCCACCTAAAACCATTTGTCGAGGAAAAATCGGAGTACTGTCGAGCCTCATCGAAAGTCCCCATTCTCCATCAATTCCGATAATCAATGGTACTGACGAAATAGATTGATAATAATTGGTTAACTGAGCTTGCTTTGTTGGCGTTCCTTTAAAAAAAATCAGCCCACCAATTTTCATTTCCTTAATATGTTTTTCAATATCTTTTATATGTACCGAATCTTTACCCGACCAAGCGGCAATCATCATCAATTGTGTAATTCGATCGTTTGCACTCATCGTGTTATAAACCGAATCAACCCATGCATTTTGCTTGCCCCAATTAATATTTGCAACCTGAGAATATGAGGATAATGAAATGAAAACCAGTAATAAAAACGCTAATTTTTTTGTCAAAACTCTAATAAATTACAATGGCAAAAAAAGTAAAATAAAAACGGAATTGTAAATGGGTTATGCATTGAAATATCAACATTTTAGGGGCATGAATAAAATCTTGTGTATTTTGCACAGCAATGAGTGATGTGATTAAACTTTTGCCCGACCATGTGGCCAATCAGATTGCTGCCGGTGAAGTTATTCAGCGGCCGGCATCGGTTGTAAAAGAGCTTTTGGAAAATGCAGTGGATGCTGGAAGTACGGATATTCAACTGATTATTCGTGATGGAGGAAGACCATTTATTCAGATTATAGACAACGGAAAAGGAATGAGCCCAACTGATGCAAGACTTTGCTGGGAGCGACATGCCACTTCAAAAATTTCGTCAGCAGAAGAAATTTATACCATTAAAACGATGGGGTTTAGAGGTGAGGCATTGGCATCTATCGCATCTGTTTCGCATGTTGAATTGAAAACAAAACGTGCTGATGACAATATTGGAACGCTTATATACATTGAAGCTACCGAAGTAAAAAAACAAGAAGCTGTTTCATTTAAAAACGGAACAAGCATTATTGTAAAAAATTTATTTTTTAATATTCCTGCTCGTAGAAATTTTCTGAAATCAAATCCTGTTGAAACACGTCACATCATCGATGAGTTTATCAGAGTTTCACTTGCAAATCCAATTATTGCAATGAGCATGTTTAACAACGATGAAGAAGTTTATATTCTGAAATCGGCAAATCACAAACAAAGAATTATTGATATTTTTGGTATAAAAACCGAGGAACAAATTTTACAAGTTGAAGAACAAACAACTATTGTAAACGTTTTGGGGTTTATCGGGAAGCCTGATTTTGCAAGGAAAAGCAGAGGAGAGCAGTTTTTCTTTGTAAACAATCGGTTTATAAAAGATGCCTATTTAAACCATGCCGTTGTTGGTGCTTACGAAAACTTAATTAGCAAAGAACAATTTCCATTTTATGTTTTGTTTATCGAAATCAATCCTGCACAAATTGATGTAAATATTCATCCCACAAAAACAGAAATAAAATTTGAAGACGAAAAAGCGCTGTATCAAATTTTACGAGCTGTTGTAAAAAAAGGTCTTGGTCAACATTATCATGTTCCACTTTTTGAACCATCAAGTGAAGACAATTTTTTAAATCTTTCGGGAAAGCCTCTTCCATCAGATCAAACTGTTTCGTCACCCAAACAAAACCCTTTTCAGGAAAGAAATATTTTTACAAAACCGGCTGAAAAGACAGATTGGAACCAGCTTTACGAAGTTCTGAAACCAAAAGATACCGTTGGAACTTTAAGTCCGTTTGAAAAACGCAACGAACAAAATTTATCGCTGGATGAAACAGAAACCGTTACTAAAAACATCATTCAATTACACCAAACATTTATCATTTCGCAAATTAGAACGGGATTGTTGTTAATTGACCAACAAGCTGCACACGAAAGAATTTTGTACGAAAAATATTTGAATGCTTTAGCGTACGACCCAATTTTGAGTCAGCAAAAATTATTTCCTAAAACAGTTTCATTAAACTCATCTGATGAAATATTAATGAAAGAACTGCTGCCTGATATTCGTGCATTGGGATTTGATATTAACGAATTAGGAAAAAATACATTTGTGATAAATGGTGTTCCTGCCGAATTAAATCACCATGACGAACAAGGCTTGGTAGAATATATTTTAGAAAACTACAAACAGCAAACACAATTTCCGGGGCGCAGAGAACGTATTTCGCGAACACTTGCCAAACGTGCGTCAATAAAAGCCGGAACCAAATTAAATAATGAAGAAATGTTGCTGCTTATTGATGAATTATTTGCTTGCCGCGAACCAAATATTTCACCCGATGGTAAAGCGTGTTTAGTAAAAATGAGTGTTGATGAAATTGGAAAATTATTTGGTAAATAATTTTTAGTTAAATATCATTTTGCCGAAACTTTCAGTTCAAAACTATAAATCCTCGGACTGGGTTTATGAAACGAAGTTTGAAATACATAATTCCAAAAATCTTCTCTCATTTTATAACAACTCATTAATGATTTAATGATTATTTTCTTCCACCAGCTCATGTGCTCTGTTCCGTCTGCATCAATAAAATTGATGGTATTAAAACCGGCAGCCTTCAAAACATAAATACATGTTCCGGCAGTAAACATAATGGTATGAGTAAAATCTTCGTAGCGCCAGTAAGTACCTGTGTACGATTGAGCATTAGGTACCATCAAAATAAATTCTCCGCCTTCGGCAAGTAAATATTTTTTGATATGCGTAACCGTGTCAATTATTTTTTCTTTATCAATATGCTCCAATACATGACTCATGGTAATGATATCATATTTCTCTGTCGACTGTTTTGCAAAATCTCTGATATCTGTAATTTGCTCAACATTCAACCCTTTTTTCTTACACTCGTTTATCGATTCATTATTGATATCAATTCCCTTCAAATTTTCATAGCCCATATTTTTTAAGGCGAATAAAAACTGACCGTATCCACACCCTACATCAAGCACCTTTGCTGATTTATTTTGTGGCAAATGTGGTTTTAAATAACGTGGAATTTTATACGATGTATAATACGTAGGATCAACATCGCGGTTGTTGAAGTAACTGTCTAATTTAACTTGTTCGTCTGTGTTTGTCATTGTTTTATTTTTGCAGCATCAGAGTCGGTTTTGCTCTGCAGCTTTGATTTTACGAAAGTAAACAATCCGTATTTAGAAAGTTTAAGTAAGATTTTAAAATAGGTATTTGATATTTCATTTTTGGTAAACATATGAAATGAACTTCCATTAGAATAGAAATTCAATCCATATTGATTTGCAAGTTGCTGAAGTGATTTTATTGTGTATAGCGAAATATGTTGACCATGATTAAAACCATAATACCACCAGTTTTTGTCTGGAATTTGGTCACCAACCAATACTGTTGAAAAAATAATATTGTCTGAATATTCTAATATTTTCTCAAGCTCTGTCTTGGGGTCAACCATGTGTTCAAAAACTTCAAAAGCTGTAACCGTTTCATATTTCTTATTTTCATCACCTTCGAAACCTATTGCCAATATATTTTTAGCGTATTTGTCAATCCAGTAACAATCAAAACCTGTATCACGCATCAGTCTGGTAAAAACGCCATATCCACCTGCATAATCTAAAAACTGCTTTTCTGAATTGAACATGAAATAATTTATGGCAGCTGTTTTTTTAAGAAAATCGTTATTGCGTTTTAGTATTCCTGTATCGTCATTATTCAACGGATTTACATACGACTCTTCGAGCCAATATGGATTTTCTGTTTGAATAAAACCGCATGAATTGCATCTAAAATAATCAACATCGTACTTTTTAAGAATACGTTGAGAAAATATTTTTATCGATTCGGAATCGCAAATTTTACAGTTCATCTTTCGAGGTCTTTTATTTTTTGTGCCGGATTTCCTCCAACCAAAGTAAATGGTTCAACATCTTTTATTACTACACTTCCGGCTGCTACAATTGCACCTTCGCCAATGGTAACTCCTTTTAAAATGATTGAATTAAAACCAATCCATGCATGATCTTTTATCACAATAGGTTTTGAAATTACATTCTTCCATACTGGTGTTTTTGTAAACCAATTTAGCACATCATCTTTTCGCTCATTCCAATTTAATGAGTGAGCGTTATGATCCATAAATGTGCATCCCCAGGCAACAAGTACATTATTTCCGATTTCTATTTTTTGAGAGGCAATCAATGTTGAATTTCCTCCAATAAAAGTTCTATTTCCAATTCTAATTTCTGAACTATCTTTATCAAAACATAACCTCCCTTCTATCATCGACTCGCTACCGATACTTAGTTTGATATCATTTTTTAAAACAATATTCCGATAAGCAATTTTTGATTTAGAACCAATTTTAACGCTAGGCATAGCTGATAATTTTCTTTTAATCATCAGGTCGGATAAAGCAAAAGCAATTTTCTTTATTGAATTAATCATCTTAGGGAGCAAATATATTAATTAGCCTCGTTTTAGCAGATTCTTTATTGATAAAACAATTTTGTTTTTTATTCCTTTTACTATGTATTTATCAAGTGTATATTTCTCAGCTGCATAATCCCTATCCATTTGTGTTGGATGAACGATTTCAATCATTTCATTCGTACTTCTGTTTGCTAAAATATCATTTGAAGATGATTGTGTATGAGTGGCATCATTAGAAAAACCAATATTTGAAACAAGATTTGTGTTAGACGTAATGCCTAATCCGTTTTCTTTCCAAATAGAGAAAGTCCATTGATAGTCCCAGGTATTTAAAACTCCCGAACGTATTTTTTGAAATACTTCTAACCATAATTGCTGTATATACCGTTGAGGGAACAACTTATTTAACGACTTGCTTTGCAAGAACGAATCATATCCACTCATCGAAATATCGTACTTATCCCATGCTCTTCGCCACGTTGCCCAGCCCCATATGTAATGAACTTTTGAGAAGAAATAAGAGCCGTCTCCATAATTTATTCCGTCTTGAAAATTGCTTCCACTGATATGCATCACCCTCACATCAAAACGATATTGCTTCAACATTGCTTCGCAAAAAGTAAAAAAACTATGATTTGGTAAACAATCGTCCTCTAAAATAATTCCTTCTTCTTCGTTTTCAAAAAACCAACTTATTGCAGAGCTAACAGCCATTTTACAACCTAAATTTTCGTTTCTAAATAATTTTTTAACATCACAATTCCAGTCTATTTTATTGGTTATCGCTCGTGTTTGTTCACAAAGGTTCTTTTCTCCTTCTTTAGTTAATCTGGGGCCATCGGCAGCGATGTATAAACGTGCCGGTTTCATTCTTCTGATACTTTCAAAAACTATTTCGGTAGTATCGGGACGATTAAAAATTAAAAATAAAATGGGTGTTTTAAACTGTTGGTCCAAAATTTATTTTGTTACTTTCTGAAAATATATACCGCTACTGGTCATGATTTTTGCAATATATATTCCTTCTTTTAACGAAGAAACTTCCATCACACTATTATCACTTTTTAATACTTCTTTGCCTTCAATATCTATAAGCGAAACACTAAGAATATGATTACCATTAATTGAAACAACATGAAGTGTGTTACTAAATGGATTCGGGTAAATTTTTATCTCTTTTTCTGTTTGATTATTTAGAGAAAAAATATCCGTGTAAGGTTTTGTGTTTTGACTACCTGTTGCGAATGTAGTTGTCAAATAATTTGCCGTAACTCCATATCCGTTGAACTCAAAAACTGTAAGATAATAAGTTGTATTACCTGCAAGTCCGGTAAGTGTAAAAGTGTTTCCGGTATCATTAAACACAACAAAATTTCCTGTGCCAATTTGTGAACCACTACCAAATTTTGTATTGGCTAAATATGCATTCCCTAAAAGTGGAACTGAATTAACAGCGTTACCTTGTTTACATAAAATGAGTCTTCGTGTTCCATTCCCTTTATCGCAAGTAACAGTCATCATCGTATCTTTTACCATACTGAAATTGATAGCTGTTCCGGCAACTGTAGGCACATTTGCAACTATCAAATTTTTTAAAACAGATATCGTATTTACTTGACCATTATCTGAAATAATATCTGCTTTACCATCATTATCTAAATCGGCTGCAAAAGCTTCTGCTCCTGCTCCTGTTGAAAAATCAACTCGTGTTGCAAATGATGAAGTCGAAATTGTTCCGGACACCGCTGTGTTTCTAAAAACAGAAACATTATTGGTTGAATTGGTATTTCCAACAACAAGATCTAATTTTCCATCACCATCAAAATCGGCAATACCCATTTCTTGCGGACCTTGTGAACCTGTGGTTGAAAATACTACTTGAGATGCAAACGAAATTGTTCCAGACGAACCCGTATTTCGGTATACCGATAATGTGCCACCATTAAAATTTGCCACAATCAAATCTTCTTTTCCATCGCCATCAATATCTGCAGAAGTCAATCCATTAGGAAGACTACCTGTTGCTAAACTAATTGGATTTGCCAATGTTATTGACCCAACTGTTGTTGTTGTATTTCGATATATAAAAACAGTATTGTTTCCTGTTCCTGCATAATTGGTAACCGCCACATCTTTTTTGCCATCGTTATCAAAATCTTTTGAAATAACATAAGCAGGGCCGCTTAAACTTCCTGTGGCGTATGATTGAGCTGCACCGAACGATATTGAACCAGCTGAAGAAGTTGTGTTTCTATACAAATTAACCTGACCCGTTGCCCAAGTTAAATTTAATACATCAGCTTTGCCATCACCATCAAGATCGGCAACAGTGCCATTTCCCGAAGCAGCTGGACCATTTATATCTAATCGAGTAGCAAACGAAATATTACTGCCTGTGCTCGTATTTCTAAAAACAGAAAATCCTGATGCCGTAATATAAAACACAACCAAATCAGGTTTTGAATCTCCATCAATATCAGCAATGCAAACTCTTAATGGATTTAACAATGTTGTTATATCCGTTTTACCATAAAAAGTTGACGTTGAAATAATCCCCGTAGCTGTGCTATTTTTGAAAACCGAAATGTAACTTTCTCCTCTGTTCGGAACCACCACATCTAACCTTCCATCGCCATCCAAATCTCCTGCAGCTGAAAAGTACGGATTTGCAGAAGAAGTTGTTCCTGTAATAAAATTAACTGCAGGAGCGAACGAATTAGCCGTAATCTGACCAAACGAAAAACTCAGATTCAATAAAAATAAAACGATTACCAAAAAGTGTTTCATAATTTTGAGATTATTCACCAAATATAAACTTACACTTCGATTAAAAAAAAATACCCCGAACGTACGTTCGAGGTATCATTTCGATTAACTCAATATTATTTGGTTATTTTCTGATAATAAACTTGCTTATCGGTTGTAACCTTTGCCAAATATATACCTGCTGCAACATTCGATACATCAAGTTGTCCAACACTGCTTGTTAAAATTTCTTTTCCACTCATATCAAGTAATGCTATTTCTGAAACCAATTCGCCATTGTTTGATATGGCAGTAAGAATATTATTTAATGGTAGCGGATACAATGTAATATTGTTTACGCCTGGTTTTAAGTTTACTGTAATAGTATTTGAATAAACAGCTGCACCATCAATATCCACTTGTTTCAATTTATAATAAATTGTTTTTACATTCTGTTGCATCAAAGGTTTGATGTCATCTTTGTAACCATAACTTACCTGAACATTTGAATTTCCTTGTGCCTGAACTTTTGCAATTGATGTCCAATCAACATTATTTATTGATCTTTCTATTCCAAAATAATCACTCTTGATTTCACTTGCAGTTTGCCAAGTGAGCACCGCATTATTATTCGATTGATAAACTGAAAGTATAATTAATTTTACCGGTAATGAGTTTATTGATTGGTCACTACCAATTCCGAATTCGCTGTTGTTGCCTGTTAAACCCGTACGACTTACAATTGGCGCTGAATTACTTCCTGTTCCTGTGTTTGCTGTTCCTGAAATAGTCCATGCCGATGAAGAGTTTGCTCTTTTTATCATTCTTAAATCAGTGTAACTTGTAACTCCGATTACACCAGTACCAGTGGCTGTTGAAGTATATGTTCCACCTGTTAACCCTGAGGCTGAAATATTCCAATAACCATCTGGTGATTGTTTATCAATGAACTCAGAAACGGCATTTGTAAAATCAAAAATTGGTAGTCCTAAACCACCTGGATTACTGTTATAATAACTTGCAGTTAACAAACCACCTACTGTTGGTGCAATTGTGTATTCAATTTGAATTGGGCGATAATAGGTTGTTGTTCCCATAGGAAACAATCCTGTTGTTCCTACATTTGTGGTGTTGTTAAACCATCTGCTAAAACTACCGATAATCGAACCGTTAGATCGCGATAAAGTACCTGCACCCGAAGCACTTCCTAAGGTCAAACTGTATGAACTCGTATTTACATTAGTAGACATATTTAAAATATTTCTCACACTCACATTTCCCATTAATGTTTTTGCGCCACTCATAAATACAAGATTGTAATAATTTCCGGGAGCAACATTTTGTGCTGATGTACCTAAATATTGTGCAGTAACTGTGTTATCAAAAAACGATTTGTTGATTGATAGAGTACCTTGAATGGTTAACGTAACATTTGCTTTAACACTGATGGTATCGCATGTAACTGTTAGACCTGATGGAATAATAAAATTAAAAGCATTCGTTCCATCACCAAAAACAATTAAAGAACT
>CANKGI010000052.1 GCA_947481365.1 Bacteroidota bacterium
GTTGCTAAACCAGCCGTTATTGAAGCCGTTACACCAAAGCCCGAAGTTAAAGTTGAAACACCAAAACCTATTGCTGTAGTAAAACCTAAAAATGAAAATCCTCCGGCAGTTGTTGTTGCAAAAACAGAACAACCTAAAGTTGTGGCAGTACCAAAACCAGCAGAAACCAAACCGGCAAAAGTGCAACCAAAACCATTTGCCATTACAAAAATTTCGGATGACGATTTAACGAAAATAAAATTTGAAGAAGTGCAATTTAAATTCAACGATGTTGCAATACCGCAATCATCGTATGTGATGTTAGATTCGGCTATTCGAGTTTCGCGATTAAGCAAAATGGTAAAAATAGAAATTGATGCACACTCCGATAGCCGTGGTTCTGCCGAGTACAACAAAAAGCTTTCTGAACGCAGAGCACTCTCTGCAAAAATGTATTTGATTAAAAAAGGTGTAGCATCTTCTCGCATTATCACACATGGTTTTGGCGAAACCCAATTGCTTAACCAATGTGCCGATGGTGTTGAATGTACCGAAGAACAACATGCCCTAAACCGGAGAGTAGAAGTTAAAATTGTGAAGTGATTTTTTAAGTGATGAGGGGATTAAGGCTTGCCAACCTTTGGTTGGGATGAGGTGATGAAGGAAAAGGACTTTGCGAACCTTGCGTTTTCTTTGTGCTCTTTGCGGTTAAAAAATGTTGCCTAAATCTTCCGATCAATAATATACTCCACCAGCAACTTTAATTTTTCGGAAGCTTCGTTATCGGCAATATTGCTAATAATTTCCAACGCTTCATTTTTGTATTGCTCCATTTTTTTGCGGGTGTATGCAATGCCGTCATGCTCGTTCACATATTTAATTACTTCGGCAACACGCTTCTTATCGTTGTTATGGTTTTTAATGGAGTTGATAATATAAGAACGTGTTTTTTTATCAGCATTATTAATGGTGTATATAATAGGTAGCGTTAATTTTTTTTCTTTTAAATCAATGCCAGTGGGTTTGCCAATATCATCATCACCATAATCAAGCAAATCATCTTTTATCTGAAAAGCAATTCCAATCTTCTCACCAAACAAACGCATTTGCGAAATCTGTTCCTCGCTCGCACCGCCCGAAGCTGCACCAATAGCGCAACACGAAGCGATCAACGAAGCCGTTTTTTTGCGAATGATGTCGAAATAAACTTCTTCCGACAAATTTAGATTCCGTGTTTTTTCTATTTGCAGCAATTCACCTTCACTCATAGCTTCCACCGATTCGCTCACAATTTCGAGTAAACGGAAATCTTTATTTTTTACTGAAAGCAATAATCCTCTCGACAATAAATAATCGCCAACCAACACAGCAATTTTATTTTTCCATAACGCATTTACAGAAAAAAATCCTCTACGCTCATCGCTGTCATCCACCACATCATCGTGCACCAATGTAGCTGTATGAAGCAGTTCAACCAAACTCGCAGCACGATATGTCGAATCGTTTATTCCGTTAAATAATTTTGCAGAGTAAAACACAAACATCGGACGCACTTTTTTGCCTTTGCGTTTCACAATGTAGGTCATAATCGTATCGAGCAACGGCACAGAACTTTTCATCGCCTCTCTGAATTTTATTTCAAAAAGCTCGAGCTCTTGTGCTATCGGATTTTTAATTTGATCTATTTGACTCACCGTTTGCAAATAAAAGGAATTTGTAACATAATTGGTTTTAACTTTCAGAAAAGTATTTTTGAAACCGATGGCAAAAACACAAATCACCTTTTTTTGTAAAAACTGCGGGGCTTCTTCGCCAAAATGGATTGGCAAGTGCACGAGCTGCGGAGAATGGAATACATATGTAGAAGAAGTTGTACATAAGGAGAAAGCAGAGTTCAAAAAAACGTGGAAAAAAGAAGGAAAGCAACGCACTCTAAAACCTGTTTTGATTGATGATGTTGAAAAAGGAAACGAACAACGAATTCCGGTTCGCGATTCAGAATTATCAAGAGTTTTAGGTGGAGGAATTGTTCCCGGAAGCGTTGTATTAATAGGTGGTGAGCCAGGTATAGGCAAGTCAACATTGATGTTGCAAATAGCGTTGCAGTTTTCTGATAAAAAGGTATTGTATATTTCGGGTGAAGAAAGTGATGCACAAATAAAAATGCGTGCCGAGCGATTGCCTTTTACCAATCCCGAGTGTTATTTGTTTACCGAAGTTTCTACACAAAAAATTGGAAAAGCTTTACAGGAGTTAGAACCCGATATTGTTATTGTTGATTCGATTCAAACTTTGCAAAGTGAGTTGATTGATTCAACACCAGGAAGTATTTCACAAATAAAAGAAACAGCCGGTGACCTGATTCGCTTTGCGAAAGAAACGGGAACGCCTGTGTTTCTTATCGGGCATATTACCAAAGATGGCACGCTTGCCGGACCAAAATTATTGGAGCACATGGTTGATACGGTTTTGCAGTTTGAAGGCGATCGTCATCATGTGTATCGCATTTTGCGAACCACAAAAAATCGTTTTGGTTCCACTTCCGAAATTGGAATTTATGAAATGCAAAGTGGTGGATTGCGAGAAGTTTCCAATCCATCGGAGATATTAATTTCGCAACGCGATGAAGCATTAAGCGGTGTATCGATTGCTGCAACCATTGAAGGCATGCGACCATTACTTATCGAAACACAGGCTCTTGTGAGTACAGCAGTTTACGGCACTCCACAAAGAAATTCAAATGGATATGATGCCAAACGATTGAACATGTTGCTGGCAATTTTAGAAAAAAAATGCGGACTCAAAATGGGCATGCAAGATGTGTTTATCAATATTGCCGGTGGTTTGCGTGTGGAAGATCCGGGAATAGATTTGAGCATTATTGCAGCCATTGTATCGAGTTTCGAAAATGTATCCATCGACAGCAAAATATGTTTTATTGGCGAAGTGGGATTGAGTGGCGAAATCAGGGCGGTGAATAGAATTGAACAGAGAATCAGCGAAGCAGAAAAGTTGGGATTTAAAACGGTTTATCTGTCTAAATTTAATAAACTTCCTTCATCCAATTCAAAAATAAAAATTGTTCAGGTAGGAAAATTAGATGAGTTGTTGAGTAATTTATTTGGGTAAAAAAAGATTTCGTAGAGACGTATCATGATACGTCTTTACATAAAATAAGAAAATGGACAGAAGCATTACAGACGGTATTAATTTTTTATCGAAGCTTAACGGCAAACGAATACTCAATGCAGCAAAATTGCTGTCGAGTTATTACGTGTCGAAAGTGATGAAGAAACCTGTGCATTGGGGAATGCCAACGATTGTTGAAATTGAACCGACAACAAGTTGCAATCTTCGTTGTCCCCAATGTCCAAGCGGATTGCGTGAGTTTTCTCGAAACACTGGAATGTTGGATTTACCTCTTTACAAAAAAATAATTGACGAGATTTCTCCTGAGTTGGTTTATGTGATTCTCTATTTTCAGGGCGAACCATTTTTGAATAAAAGTTTTTTAGAGTTTGTAAAATATGCTGCACAAAAAAAAATTTATACAGCCACATCAAGCAACGCACATTATTTTACAGATGAGATGGCGAAAGCTACAATTGAAAGTGGTTTAGACAGGTTGATTATTTCCATAGATGGAACATCGCAAGAAACATATTCGAAATATCGTGTTGGCGGAGATATTGAAAAAGTGATTGATGGAACAAAAAAATTATTGAAATGGAAGAAAGAATTGAATCGCTCAACTCCGCATATTATCTGGCAATTCATTGCGTTTAAACATAACGAACATCAAATTCCCGAATTAAAAAAATTGGCAAAAGAAATTGGTGTGAATGAACTCGGAATAAAAACTGCACAGATTTATGATTACCAAACCAGCGATCATTTTATTCCAGATAATAATAGTTTAAGTCGCTACAAAAAAAATACTGATGGTACCTATCAAATCAAAAATAAATTATTGAACCATTGCTGGCGAATGTGGCGAGGTTCGGTCATTACATGGGATGGACTGGTTGTTCCATGTTGTTTTGACAAAGATGCCACACATCGTTTTGGCGATGTGAGCAAACAAACATTTTCGGAAGTTTGGCGAAGCGAGCAATACAATCGTTTCCGTCAGGCAGTTTTAAAATCACGAAAAGAAATTGATATCTGCACCAATTGCAGCGAAGGAACAAAAGTTTGGAATTGATTTTTTTTACTTAATTACTTTTAATTATTTGCAATAAATTTAAAGTAAGGGTATTCAACATATTTGAACATGCGCAAAATAATTATTATACTCACTTCGGTCATATTCAGCATTCAATCACTTATAGCACAAGAAAAAGGGAGCTTTGGTGATAGGTTTTATTATCACAATGGACTTTCAGTTTTTACCGACTTTGATGTTACACCAATAAGAGATGTTAAATTTACTAAAAGCAACTACGTAAATGGTACGAGTCAAAATATTGACTATGTAGGAAAATATTCAGGTGTTACATGGTCAGTTTTTACTTACACAAGCAACTTTCGTTTAAATGTTTATCAGCCCAATGATGATTTTTCGTTATCGGTAAATTCTCATGTTGCAATTGGTTTTGGTTTATATGTTGGTTATAAAGCCGTTGCGGATGCTGTTAATTATTCTCCTTCTGTGTTCAACAATTATTATAATCCAAGTACTATTAGTTCAATGGATCAAATTGGTTTTTTAAAGTTATCGATACCTGTTTTTTTACAAGCCAACTATGGAAATATTGCTACTCGTTCATCAGGAATGGAAACTGGAGTAACAGCAGGTGTTGGTTTTGAATATCAGTTAAACCCGATTTTTATTTTTTCGGGAGGAGAAGAAATATCGCCTACATTTACAAGAAGTAGTTTTTTAGTGCCTTGCTTTAATGTAGGTTATTGTTATATTGGTGAAACAATATTTCAAAGCAATGAAGTGTTGAGAGAAGTCAATTTAAAAATTGGAATGGGATCGAGCGAAACATACACTGGAAAAAATGGAGCTAAAATATCACAATCGCCAATGAGTGTGATGCTAACATGGAATACTTATATTGATTATTAATAGAAAATTGCGTTAAAACAATCCCATCACCACTGGAAAAATTATCACGATTGCAAAGATGATAAAAATGATTCCCGAAAAAATATTGAGGCGATGAAGATTTCTTTCTGATAAGATGTCTCTAAGTTTTCCTGCCGAATACACAATCCCAAACATACAAGTAAACATCATTCCGAGTACCACTGCAAAAAACAAAAGTACTTGGTCGAAATTAAATTGATTAACCGTTTGAACATAAGTGGCAATACCAATCCATGCCAACAATGTCATGGGGTTGATGCTGTTTAACATGATACCTTTCATCACATAGAGAATGTCTTTTTTCTCGGAAGATTGGTTTTCGTCAACCTTTATTTTTTCGTGTTTTAAGATGGAGCGAATTCCTAAAAATGCCAAAAAGGAAAATCCGATTATACGGATAATATGATCGTAATGTTCAATTTTTGAGGTGATAAAAGTGCTTCCAAAAACAGCTATACTAATATAAATAGCATCACTGAATAATACACCGGTGGCAATGTATAAACTCTTTCGGTGTCCGCGTTTTATGCTTGTTTGGATAAGCGAAAAAAACACAGTGCCAAATGTTAATGTAAACATCACACCAGTAATTAATCCTTTCCAAATAGGTTCGAGTATTTCCATTTTTCAAAAAGTAGAGACGTAAAATTTTACGTCTCCACATAAAAGACATTCAATGTCTCTACAATTATAATTTTAAAAATTGGTTTATAAGTTACCAACCATTTTTTCTGGTCGTACCCACTCATCAAATTGCTCGTTTGTTACCAAGCCTAATTCGATTGCTGCTTCACGTAAAGTTTTATCTTCTTTATGCGCTTTCTTGGCAATTTTTGCAGCATTCTCATATCCAATATGCGTGTTCAAAGCTGTAACCAACATCAGCGAATTTTCTAAATGATTTTTGATTGCTTTTTTGTTTGGCTCAATTCCAATTGCACAATTGTTGTTAAATGAAACGCATGCATCGCCAATTAATCGTGCACTTTGCAAAACATTAGCAGCAATAACCGGTTTGAAAACATTCAGTTCAAAATGGCCATTTAAACCGCCAATTGAAACGGCAACATCATTTCCAATTGCCTGAGCACAAACCATTGTTAATGCTTCGGGTTGTGTTGGATTAACTTTTCCAGGCATGATAGATGATCCAGGTTCGTTATCGGGAATAACAATTTCTCCAATTCCACTTCTTGGTCCTGACGATAACATTCTTACATCGTTTGCAATTTTCATCAAAGCAACTGCCGAACGTTTTAATGCGCCACTTAATTCAACCATTGCATCGTGAGCTGCCAAAGCTTCAAATTTATTTGGTGCAGTAATAAAAGGCATACTGGTGAACTCGGCTATTTTTTTCGCAACCAAAACATCATAACCTTTTGGAGCGTTCAATCCTGTACCAACAGCTGTTCCACCAAGAGCCAACTCTTTTACCATTTCTAAAGCACCTTTTAATGCACGTATCGAATTGGTAATTTGTTGAGCGTATCCCGAAAATTCTTGTCCGAGTGTTAATGGTGTGGCATCCATAAAATGTGTGCGACCAACTTTAACAATTGAATTAAAGTCTTTCACTTTCTTATCCAATGTGTCGCGTAATAATTCCATTCCGGGAATGGTAATTTCTATAACCGATTTGTATGCAGCAATATGCATTGCAGTTGGATAAGTATCGTTTGATGATTGTGATTTGTTTACATCATCATTTGGGTGAAGCACTTTTTTATCATCAGCTAATTTGCCACCATTAATTACATGTGCACGGTTGGCAATCACCTCATTAGCATTCATATTGCTTTGAGTTCCTGAGCCGGTTTGCCAAATAACCAATGGAAATTCTCCATCAAGTTTTCCTGTTAATATTTCATCACACACTTTAGAAATCAAATCTCTTTTTTCGGCAGGAAGTACGCCAAGTTCACAATTGGCATGGGCTGCAGCCTTTTTTAAATAGGCAAAAGCATGAATAATTTCTTTGGGCATACTTGCTTCCGGACCGATTTTAAAATTGTTGCGTGAGCGTTCAGTTTGTGCTCCCCAATATTTGTCGGCAGGTACTTTTACCTCACCCATTGTGTCGTGTTCTATCCTAAATTCCATAATATTCCTATTTTTTATATGCTCAAAACTACTTGAAAATATAAATTAAAAAATTGATTATCATCATGTTTTTAATTTGCACAAAATCAATAGTTTAACATTTAAAACGACTTAATATCAGTCAATTATTTCTATTAAGAAAACACGCCAATTTGTATAAAAAACTATAAATCAGTTAGGAAAAGCGTTTTTTTTTTTTATTTTTAAATTAGAAAGAGAAACAAGCTGACTTCATAAATATAAAAAATATTGACATGGAAACAGTAAAGACACAAAAAATTTCATTGACAACCGAACACATTTTCTGGCTCGAATATATCGAACATGCGAAATTGGAATTAAAATCAATGCAAGAAAGATTGATTGAGCATTTACCAACTTTTTCAAACAAAATGTTGGCAAGGGTTGAACAATTTCAAAACAGATTTATTCGCCAAAAGGAGGTAACAGATATTCTTCGTCATAACATCAAAGCTCACGAAAATGATATTGAAAGAATGACAAGATTAAGTTTGGATTATCTTCAGTTGAGAGTAGCAAATGATCATACGGTTTTAAAGAACGAGTACAACCGTTATGTAGAATTATTTGTTGAATTGGTTCAAGATTTTAATGAGTTTTTAGCCTAAGAAAAAACTAATCATTTTCAATTGGTGTAGGAAATTTTAAATCGTCCGATTTATTTCCTGAGTAAACATCTTTTACAAAATTACACCATTCGCACTCAGGTTTTCCGCAACCTTTATTAAATTCCCTGTTCAATATTTTCGAGTAAACACTGGTAATTTGGTTTCGCACAATTTCAATATCCGAATCATTCATTTCTACTTTTCTTCTGATAAATTCTTTCGATTCTTTATCGGGTTCAACAAAATCAAATTCAGCCGAACGCATTTCCCAATTGCGTGTTTTATCGTTGTCCATTAATATTCTGTAAAACACAGCTTGTCGCCAATAGTCGCCACCAAATTCATGTTCAAATTTTGGCGCTTTATTTTCGTCAATTGCTTTTTGGTATTTTACCATATCGGGTTGTGAGAATTTATTTTCGGCATTTTTAAATTGGCCTGTTTTATAATCCACCACATTTACCAAATTGCCATTAAACTCAAGCTTATCAAGCTTTCCATTTATTGGCACTCCATCAATCACAACATTGCGGTAGCTGCGTTCTACACTGGTAACTTTGTTCCATTCGTTTAAATATTTTACGTAATAAAGAGGGAGAAAATTTTCGGCATATTCTATTCTGAGTTTAAATTCTTTTGGTGTAAAACTGTCTTCATTTTTACGCATGTACCATTTAAAATCATTTATTAAATCTTCCGTTGTTCCGAAAAGTTTTTCGGGATGAGCATTCATGTTTTTAAATAATTTTTCGAGCGCATAATGTACAGCCGAACCAAATGTCATGCTTGCACTTTTAGGTGCCGGAACGCGTATCAGGTTATTAAAATAAAAAGTAACCGGACACTTTAAGTAATTATTTAAATGGGTAACGCTCAGCGAATATTTATCAAGAATGGAATCAATAAAATGTCCCTCAAAAAGATTTGGAGGAATGATGGCTTCTTGCGGATTTAAAATTTGTAAATTGAAATCAACCAGTTTGTCATCACTTAGTTGAATGGTTGATGAATGAACATTTTCTTGTGCGTCTTCCAATTCAGAAACGAATCGACTTTTCTCCAATTCTTTTCTGTTTAAATCATGCTCAGGAAAAGAAACCACCAATTTCTTTTTTGCCCTTGTCATCGATACATAAAACAACCTTCGGGCTTCTTCCATTTCGTCACCGGCAATGGCAAACAAATTATCGGGAAGTTTAAAATTGTTATACGACCGACTTGAATCCCATTTGTCTTTTGTGCACGAAATCATGTATACATATTCGAACTCCAATCCTTTTGACGAATGTGCGGTAATAAAATTTACACCATTTTCTGAGTAACTTATTCTTTCGGCAGGCAGTTGTATGCCATTGTCTTCCATCAAATCAATAAGCTCAATTAATTGCGAAAGTTTGAGTTTGGAATTTTTTGAGGTTTCATTTTTTACAAAATCAAAAAACGTATTTAGCAATTCGAGATTCCAAGTTTTATTGTTAGCGGTTAATGCGTTAAATAGAATTCCTGTTTTCGAAATTATTTTTTCAATCAGTTCCTGAAGTGTACAATTGGCAACATCACGAATGAGCCCTTCAACTATTTTGCTGAATGCCTGAATTTGCTTTGCGCCATTGTTTTCGCTAAACAGAGAAGTTTGTGTTTTGCCTAAAAACTGATTGAGTTCATTTCGCCAAGAGGTGTTTTTTTCGTTAAAGTTCTTACGATAAATCTCCACCGACATTTTTGCTACAACAAGTGCATCAATGTTAAATTCATTGAAATGAATCATTTCAAACAGAAAGTTTTCACCCGAGTTTGGACGAAAATTTTCGGCATGAACATATCGAAGAATAGTGATAATTTTTTTGACGAGAATTTCCTGCAATACATTGATTCTTCTTCGGGTATTTACAGCAATATTTTTTGATTGCAGGTAGCGAATCAATGTTTCCGATTGAACATGGTTTTTATAAATAACAGCAATTTCATTTAAGGCTACTCCCGATTTATTTAATTGTTCAATCTCCAATGCAATTCCAACCGTTTCGTGAATTATATTAAAATAAGCACGCACTTCAGGCTTCTCTGTTATGGTTGCATATTCAGGATTTGAAGCCACTAGCGTTTTATTGTTAGAAATCCGTTCGGTGTTTTTATCGATAAGCGATTTTGAAGCAGATAAAATAACTGCACTCGAGCGATAATTATCGGTGAGCATAACCACCTTTAATGAGTCGGAAAACTTCGTAGTAAAATTACGAATGTTCTCTACGTTGGCTCCCTGAAAACGATAAATAGATTGGTCGTCATCGCCAACAACAAAAACATTTGGCTGTTCCCAATAATTAATTAAAAGCTGAAGCAATTCATTTTGCGATCCGCTGGTATCCTGAAATTCATCAACCAAAAAATACTGAAATTGCTCTTGGTATTGCAACAGCAATTCGGGTGTTTGAACAAATGCTTTGTTTACCCAAAGTATCATATCGGCAAAATCGAACCGACTTGCTTTTTTTAGTTTTTCTTGATAAATATCGAAAGTTAAAACGGCCGATTTCAATTGTTCCATTCGTTTTACTTCGGCTTGATATTCTTTCTGTTTCACTTCACCTTTCTTGCCGTACTTACTGTCTTTTTTATAAATATACTCGTCACGTAAAGGAATTTCTTTCAAGTAAACATCAATTTTTGAAGTGATGTGTTCGGCTTGCCACCCTTCTTTTTTCATCACTTCAAATAAGTTGAGCAATCGTTTTGTTTCGTAATACACTTCACCCGTATACCTTTTTAGCGGATGATTTGAAGGAAACGTATCGATTATTTCGTGTACGATTTGTATTTGCTCGAGCTCCGAAACTGCATCCAAATTTCGTAAGCCAAACAAATCGAGATTACTCTGAATAATGAAATTACAAAACGAATGAAATGTATGGATTCCAACCCTGTATGCATCGGGGCCAATAAATTTAATGAGGCGTTTGCGCATGGCAATCGCACCTGAGTCGGTATAAGTTAAGCAAAGAATATTTTCGGGTGCAGCATCGGTTTTCAATAAAATATTGGCAATGCGTGCGGCAAGTATTTGTGTTTTTCCTGTGCCAGGTCCGGCAATTACCAAAACTTCTCCTTCAATTTGATTAACAGCTTCGCGCTGAGCCTCATTTAGTTGGTTATATTCATTCTCAAAATTTGCCGAAATCTTTGGTGTACTCATCCCTTCAAATGTAAAAATTCCTTTTTCAAAACGAGCAACAAACTTTTTAAAATAATGCAACTAAAAGTATTGTTTAAGGCACTTTAAATTTAGTCGATACTTTTTTGTGTTTTTATCATATTTCGTTTAGGTTTGTCATTCTAAGTTTTGGTTAAAATTAATTCAAATAAATAAATGAAAAAGCGCTACAACTTTTCAATACTCAAAAATGCAATGCTGGTGATGTTTACTACTTTAGTGTTTACATTACAAGCGCAAACAGGGCATTTTCAAATTGTTCATAATGCAGCATCGGTTAATCTCGATACGGTTGATGTTTATTTAAATTCAACCAAAGTGAAAGACAATATGGCTTTTCGTTCGGCTACTGCCATGACGCTTAAAGCTACCGGAACATATTTGTTAAGTATTAATAACCGTAACAGTACCGACTCGGCAAATCAAGTTATTGCTCAGTTTAATGTTACCATCAGTTCGGGTATTGATAATATTTTGATGTTAACAGGTGTTGATTCGGTTAACAATTATGCAGCCAATCCAAACGGACGTTCAACAGCATTAAAATTGACCAAACTTCAGGTTTCATATTTTACCTCATTGCCAACAACCACAACTTTATCATTTGCACATGGTGTTACCGATGAAGGAGCCACAAGTGTAAAATTGCGTTCGTTTAGTAATTTGGGGTCAAGTGTAAAATTTGGCGATAGCGCCTTTGTTCAGGCATTTGCTCCATATAATTCATTAACAGCAAATGCAGTTGCTACCATGTTTGATATTTACGACAGCAACAATGTTATTCAAAACAGTTATTTAGTTCCATTAAATAATTATGGAATGAGTTCTCTGTTTTTATTTTCATCAGGATTTTCAAATACAGTAGCCAATCAAAATGGTCAATCAAAAGGTGTTTTTTATGTGGATCCAAATGGTGGAGCCGCAACGCAATTAACATCATCAACCAGTTTTCAGGTTTTCAATAATGTTGCCGATACATCGGTTGATAGTATTGATGTGTGGTTTAACAATACCAAATTAATTACCTCATTGGCAAAAGGAAAAGCAAGTACTGTTAACTTGCCTGTTGGAACCTATAACATTACCGTTTCGAAAAGAAACAGTGCCGACAGTTCGAGTGCTAATGCTTTTGCAAAAATGAATGCATTTCCAGCTTTGGTTACTCAGCTTTATACTGCCTTTGTTTCGGGTGTTAAAGATACCAATGCTTATGCTACAAGCCCTGATGGACTAAACAGAAAAATTAGTATAGTAGGAAACAACAACTACAGAATACTTGCACAAAATTCTCTTCAGGTTGATTTGGCATTTTATAACGGAAGTATTGATGCTCCAACTTTTGATGTTAACAGAATTACCCCTACAGGATTAAAACTGGCTAACGACATGAAATATGGTGATGCATCATTTAATTATGTAAGTCAATTTTCGGGTAAATATGTAATTACATTAACCAGCAAAGACAGTTCGAAATTATACTATGCATTTTTATTAGACCTTACCGGAAAAACCGGACAAGCCGGAATTTTATATACCACCGGATTATTTAATGCATTTGGAAATACTGCTTCGATGCAACCAATGGGTTTAAATATTCTTTACGCAAACGGAACCATTCAGCAACTTAAATCGCTTAACGCAAGTGTGCAGTTTGTAAACAATTGTGCCGACCAAAATTTTGACAGCATAGATGTGTATGTTAATGGAACCAGAACATTAAAAGGAATGGGTTTTAGAACAGCAACACCGTTTATTAATATGACACCATTTGCAGCTTCAACAATTGCTGTTGCTCCTAAAAACAGTGCATCAATTGCCAGTGCTTTTTATACTACCACCATTACTTTCGATACAGGCTCAACCAATTATTTGGTGTTTGCCGGATTACAAACGGATGTTACTCCTTCACATAAAAATAACCCTTACGGAATTTCTACTACGTTTAAAGCATATTTAAATAAAGCAGCAAGAACAACTTCATTCTTAAGTAAAAATGCCGACTTATTATATTTTCAAGGAGCTACCGATTTGATGAGAACAACAATGCTTGGTTATAGCGGTGCAATGTTTATTTCAAAAAATGATTCGTTTGGAAGATATCGTTCGATATACTCATACAATCCTGCATTAGATGATTTAGAGTTTGATTTAACTGATGCCGACAACGATACCATTATCATAAAAGAATACTCTAAAAGCTTAATTAGTTATCCTGTTGCCAATATTAGTAAACGTAACGGACAAGCAGGATTGCTCTTTACTTCAGGTTTTTATTCTACAATCAAACATAGAGATACAATAGCTGTTTCATTAGATTCGGCAAAAAGAGCAAACGGATTAACTGCTGCAGAAAAAAGAGGATTGTTGGGTATGTATATTGCTTGGCCCGATGGTAAAATTGATACCATCCAGGTTATGCATATAACTACTGGTATTGACGAGCTTTATGCAAACAATACATTCAATGCAAACTTCTATCCTAATCCGGCAAACGATTTACTCAATATCAATTTTGAGTTGAAAGCTACCAGCAATGTTAAAGCCGAGTTGTATGATATTAACGGACGATTGGTGCAAACCCAAAGTTTACAAAATATGCAATCAGGCAAATCGCAAATACAAATAGATTTACGCAACACATTAAACGGGTTGTATTTTTGCTCACTCGAAATAAACGGACAAAAATTGGTTCGAAAAATTTCGGTAATTAAATAAGCATAACACATTATAAAATATAAAAGCGGAACGATAAGTTCCGCTTTTTTTATGGTGTTGATTTAAAAGAATGCGCGCATCTAAGTTGCCAAATAATTTCAGAACAAACAATTACTTTTATGAATGGAAAAATTTTGAACCGACTGAATTGAAGCAAAGCGGAAAGAAGGAGTTAAAATTTTGAAATGATTTTGATGAATGATAGTAAAAATATTTTAACGTTCCCACGCTAAAAGCAGTTGTGGAATTATCTGCCCGACTGAAGTCGTTCAGGCGGGGAACCATTTTTTTGTCACGCAGAACAAACCTACCTGCCGTTGCAATTTAGAAATTAAATGTTGTTACCAAAACGAAAAAGCCACTTGCTACAACGCATGTTATAGGGCGTTTTTTTATTTGTCTGACTTTAGATTTATGACTTGCACTTTGCTGTCATGCGTTTAATTTCTTCGTCTTTCCAATATTTTTTGTCTGTGTTGTCTTTATATTTTTTTAAATAAAAGTTGCCGTTAGAACAGTCATTTAATATGAAGTAACAAAATGATAAGTTCCAAAAGTCTTTATTGATGTCAGCTACTTTTAAATAATTGTCGATTGCATTTTTTACTTGCAATGTGTCTTTGGTTTTTAAATAAAGTCTGAAATAACTCCAAGCAAGATCACGATAATATAAATTTAAATTGCTGTCAAAATTAGTTGTGTCAACATTTTTTAATTGATAAACTGTCTGCGCCACAGTTAAAGAGTCAAACGGTTTACAAGAAAGTTTGGTTAAGCTGTCACGATAAATTTTATAGTCACGATGCTGCGCAAAAGTTGTCAAGCATGACACGAAGATTAGTATAAAAATACAGAAATATTTTGTCGTCATGCTGTCTTTTTAAAATGCCTATAACGTTCTGCAGGCTTGTGCAGTGCGGGATTTAGAAGCACTTCATTGTCTGCAAGCACAAATATAATTAGAAAAATTAAAGTTCAATTTACCTCGTCAGCCCGCATTGAACAAGCGTGCTGTTATAGCCAGTGGTTCTTCTTGTCGGTGTCACTGTTGTCTGCGTGCAACGGTCATTTGCGTGTCTTGATTGTCTGTGCCGAATGTTTAAATAAAATATGTCACTAATTATTTTTAGCACCTTGTTGAATCCATTTTAAAACAAGTTGAATATTGTAATCACTCAACTTTGCTGTCGGTGGCATTGGATTGGAAACAGAAATTAATGAAACATAAATAACACTGTTTGGTGGATTTAATGTGTCAACATAACCTGAACCACTTTTCATAAGTTGACTGTAAACATCAGCAGAATCAAGTTTAATTCTTGATGAAGGAATTGTCCCGGTGTGGCATCCATTATTATTACAATAATTTGTAAATATCGGAATAATATCTGTCTTGAAATGAACCGTGTCCGGCAAAGGTGTCACAGTCTTTGCCGGAGTTGGGTTGTCTTTATTATTTGTACAAGCTACGAATGAAAGTAGAAATAAATATATACAATATTTAAAAA
>CANKGI010000053.1 GCA_947481365.1 Bacteroidota bacterium
AATCTCTGGGATTTCCATCTTTGTCAAATCGCCACATAAAACCTTTTGGACGAGGAATAATTGTTGTAAGAAACAAACATTCTTTTAAAGTTAATGCTGATGGTTTCTTTTTAAAATAATATTGCGAAGCTTCTCCAATTCCATATACATCAGGCCCCCATTCAATAATATTTAGGTAAACTTCAAACATTCTGTCTTTTGTACTGAGATGATTATTTTCTAAAATATACACCAGCAAAATTTCTTCAAGTTTTCGCGACAAGGTTTTTTCACGTGTGAGAAAAACATTTTTTACCAATTGCATACTAATCGTACTTGCACCTCTCGAAAATTTTCGTGTACGAATATTTTTGATAATGGATTGTCGGAATGCTTCATCAATAAAACCTCTGTGATAAAAAAATGAGGGATCTTCTGATGTGAGTACGCATTTTTTTAAGTATGGAGAAATTTGATCTGCAGGAGTGTAATAGGCATTATTTAAACCCACTAAAACAGGGCGCTGTGGTTTTCCTTTATCTATTGGAACATAAACAAATTCGTCATTCAGTTTACTCAAATTTGCTTCACCATATTTTAATATTTTCAAATTTTCCTTTTTTAAATCTACATCAAAAACAACTTCATCAGGATTGTTTTGGTTGTATAAAAAGTTAAGCGAATAAGTAAAACTTCCCTCTGCTTGCATTCCTTTAAAATGTGTAAACAAACCTTCGGGCAATGAATGGATAAAATCTTGTGAAGTTGTTTTTTCAATTTTTACTGCAAACCTAAAAACAGTATCCGGACTATTTTGAAAACTAATATATGGATGAAACTGAACCTTATTAAAAGCTACAGTTGTTGTACTATCAAGCGAAACAAAATTACTTCCCAATGTGTAACTAAAATTAGCTTCGGCACGTTCAACAACTACATCTTTTTTTGAAATTTTAGGATGATTAATAAGTAGTTGAGTGATAGAAGTTGCCCCAACAATATGCAATTCATCGCCATCCATTTCAACTGAAGCAATGGTTAATTTAACAGAGTCAAATCCTGCAACCAGATGAAAACGTTCGTCAATATAAGGAAGTCTAACCTTTCCGGTATCTAGATTATAAAATTCGATATTGAGTGTTTTCTTTTGTGGTGAAGCAAATCCGTTTATTTTCCAATGTTGATCAAAAGTGTTTGTGTTTACCTTAATGGATGATTCAATTTGTTCATCATGTAATATGAAGTGTTCTAAATTGAAATTTTCGCTCTTTTCATCATCTGTTATTTTAACCGAAAATTTTTCGACTAGCACTTCGTTTGGAATTTGCGCAAGTATCTTTGAAATCAAATGATAGGCTGTTTTCGCATAATTTGACTTCTTCTCATTTTCCGTATTATCATTTAATGCCGAATCCTGTTTCTTATGTTTCAAAAATGAGTCGAAATTTCTTCCTTCATTATTTTTTACCAGATTGATAAAGCCATCTTTGATAACCAATTCCTTAATCCTAAAGTCGAGCAAAAAAGCATACCAAAAACGTATACTGGTTTGCAAGGTATCGACATGAAAAAGCGTGTCCTTACCAATTGGAATAATAGCAATTTGTTGAATTTCAACACCCGTAATACCTTTAAATGAAGCTGTACCTACAACAAATTCAGAAGCATAGTCATTATGAAACTTTACAGCAACTTTATCGAGTACTTTATGTAAAACATAATTACGCAACGAAAAGAAACATACAATTGCTAGTATGAAAAAAACACCGGCTGATTTTGCCAGTGTTATGATTATTTTTTTTAAACGTTCGTTATCGTTTAACAAATTTGTTAGTGATTAATATGTATTGTGAAAAATCAAACAGTCATTATCTCAACTTCTTTTGCATGTGTTATATCATCCACTTTTTTGATATACGAATCAATTGTCTTTTGGGCTTGTTGTTCGGCTACTTTTATTTCATCTTCGGGCAAACCTTCTTTTTGCAAACGTTTAAAAGTATCAAAAACCAACTTTCGATCATTTCTTATAGCAACCTTAGCATGTTCTGCTTCTGCTTTCACTTTCTTCACTATATCTTTTCTTCTTTCTTCGGTTAATGCCGGAACTGCAACACGAATTACTGTACCATCATTTGTAGGATTGAAACCTAAGTTAGCAACAATGATTCCTTTTTCGATTGGTTGTAACATTGCCTTTTCCCAAGGTTGAATAGTTATTGTTTTCGCATCCGTTGTCGAAACATTTCCTACCTGATTTAATGGCACCAGGTTTCCATAATAATCTACTTTAACAGAATCGAGCATGCTTACATGTGCCTTGCCTGCACGAATTTTTGAAAATTCACTTGAAGCATGGTCAACAGCTTTTTCCATAGCTGCTTTTAAATCGTCAAATACAGGTGTTAATCTTGGATCGCTCATAAATATAAAAAATTTGTGGCTTCGAAATTAAAGAAAAAGTAATAAAAAAAGTGACTTAACTTACAAGTGTTCCAACATTCTCACCGTTGCAAACTTTGTAAAAGTTTCCTTCTTTGTTCATATCAAAAACCATTATTGGTAAACTATTTTCCTGACAAAGAGTAATTGCAGTTAAGTCCATCACACTTAAACCACGTTCGTAAACTTCACTATATGAAATTGACTCAAAACGTTTTGCTGTTGGCTCCTTTTCGGGGTCAGCAGAGTAAATTCCATCAACTCTTGTTCCTTTTAATACTAGATTTGCTTCAATCTCAACTGCACGTAGTGAAGCTGCGGTATCTGTTGTAAAATAAGGGTTACCTGTTCCGGCACCAAATATTACTACACGACCTTTTTCTAAATGCCTAATTGCGCGTCTGCGAATAAATGGCTCACATATCTGTTCCATTTTGATTGCCGAAAGCAATCGTGTTTTCATTCCGTTTCTTTCAAGTGCTCCTTGAAGCGCCATCGAATTGATAACAGTTGCGAGCATTCCCATATAATCTCCTTGAGCACGATCAACAATCCCTCCTGATACACCTTGAACACCGCGAAAAATATTTCCACCACCAATAACAATTGCAACTTGAACACCGTTATCAATAACAGCTTTTATATCTTTAGCATATAAATCTAAAATCTTCGGATCGATTCCAAATGACTGATCACCCATCAAAGATTCTCCGCTTAGTTTTAATAGTACTCGATTGTATTTCATGATTGAATTTTTTACAGTTGAGAAATTTCACTACAAGTATATAACAAAAAAAAATCCCCCGAAATTTCGGAGGATTAAACTTTCTTATTAACCTAAAGCAACTCGTTTAAATGCTTTCACCGATAACCCCTTCTCAATACCATCGAGCATTTGTGCGATTGTCTTAGAGCCGTCTTTCACAAACTCCTGATTTAGTAAAGTATTTTCTTTATAAAATTTACCCAATTTACCTTCTGCTATTTTTTCAAGCATTGCTTCTGGCTTTCCTTCAGCTCTTGCTTGTTCTTTACCTATTTCAATTTCTCTAGCAACAACAGTAGCATCTACATCTGATTTATCTAATGCAATTGGATTCATCGCTGCAATTTGCATTGCAACATCTTTTCCGGCAATTGAATTGACATCATTTGCTGAGTTGGTTAACGAAACAAGAACACCTAAACGATTTGAACCATGAATATAAGAAACAATGTTTTCACCTTGCATGAGTTCGTAACGAACAACATCTATCTTCTCTCCAATTTTACCTACTTGCTCTATTAATTTATCAGCCAAAGTTGAACCATCAAACGGTAAGCTTTTCAATTCGTCTGCATTGGCAGGCTTATTAGAAAGAGCTAAATCAGCAATGCTGTTTGCAAATTTTACGAAATCTTCATTTTTAGCCACAAAATCAGTTTCGCAACTTAATTGAATAATAATTCCTTCTTTTTTATCAGCCGAAGTTTTGGCAATAACTGCTCCTTCTTTAGCTTCTCTATCAGCACGTGCTGCAGAAACTTTCTGTCCTTTTTTTCTTAAAAAATCAATGGCTGCTTCAAAATCACCGTTAGCTTCGGTTAATGCTTTTTTACAATCCATCATACCTGCTCCTGTCATTTGTCGGAGTTTGTTTACATCTGATGCACTTATTGTTGTCATGTTTATTTTTTATTTAATTTTTAACTAAAAAAAATCGGCCTAAGCCGATTTTCTGTTTATGCTTCTTCTTTTTCAGAAATGGCTTCTTTTTCTACTTCCGTTTCCTTTTCACGTTTGCGTTCTGCTAATCCCTCCACAACAGCTTCTGTCATATATTTTGCTATAAGCGCAATTGATTTTGCTGCATCATCATTTGCTGGTATAGCAAAATCTACAAGTGTTGGATCCGAATTGGTATCAACAATACCGAATGTAGGTATATTTAATTTTTGTGCTTCTGCAACAGCAATGTGTTCACGTTTAATATCTACGATAAATAATGCAGCTGGTAAGCGATTAAGATCAGAGATACCACCAAATAGTTTTCTTAACTTCAGTTTTTCGCGATCAAGAGTTAATCTCTCTTTCTTCGAAATGTTTGCGTAAGTACCATCAGTAGCAAGTTTATCAATGTTTTGCATTTTTTTGATAGACTTTCTAACTGTAGCAAAGTTTGTTAACATTCCACCTAACCAACGCTCTGTAACAAAAGGCATGTTAACACGTTTGGCTTCAGTTTCAATAATTTCTTTAGCTTGTTTTTTAGTAGCAACAAACAATACTTTTCTACCTGATTTTACAATACTTTTTAAAGCTGCTGAAGCTTCTTCAAGTTTCACATTTGTTTTATTCAGATCGATAAGATGGATACCATTTTTTTCCATGAAAATGTATGGCGCCATCTTAGGGTTCCACTTGCGGGTAAGGTGACCGAAGTGCACACCAGCTTGTAATAATTCTTCTGTATTTATATTTGACATCTTATTATGATCCAATGATTAACGTTTAACAAACTGGAAGCGTTTACGGGCTTTTTTCTGACCTGGTTTTTTACGTTCCACCATTCGTGGATCGCGAGTCATAAGGTCTTGTGCCTTCAATAGAGGTTTTAACTCTGGGTTATATTTAACAAGAGCTCTAGCAACTCCTAATTTTACAGCATCTGCTTGTCCAGATACACCGCCACCGTTTACATTACAATTTACATCAAACTGACCTGCTGTACTAGTAACTTCAAATGGTTTGTTGATAGCATTTTGTAATAAAATTGTAGGGAAATGTACTTTCGCCTCTTTTCCATTTACAGTAAAATTTCCTGTTCCTGCTGAGAGGTACACTCTTGCTACCGCTGTTTTTCTTCTTCCTAATGCGTTATTTACACTCATGTAATTAGAATATTAATGGTTTTGGTTGTTGTGCTGTGTGAGGATGCTCTGAACCTGCATATACATATAGGTTTCTAAATAACTCTCTGCCTAATTTATTATTTGGCAACATACCGTCAATTGCATGCTCAACAACATAAGTTGGTCTTCTTTCAAGTAAGCTTTTTGCTGATTCCCAACGCTGTCCTCCAGGATATCCAGAAAAGAATACATATTCTTTATCGTTCAATTTGTTTCCTGTAAAACGGATTTTCTCAGCATTAATAATAATAACATTATCACCACAATCTGAATTGGGAGTGAAACTTGTTTTATGCTTTCCACGTAAAATGTTGGCTACTTTGCTAGCAAAACGACCAAGTGTCTGGCCTTCTGCATCAACTATAAACCACTCTTTATTGGCTGTAGCTTTGCTTACATACTTTGTTTTATAACTAATTGCGTCCACTGTCTATTGTTTTTTAATTAGGGGTGGCAAAAATAGGCAGGTTTTCTTAATTCACAAACAATTGTGAAAAAAAGGTTCATTTAGTACTTGTTGGTTCATTTTTAAATCGTTATGAGGGACGATAACAATTCAAAAGTTGCCGAATTGGTCATTTTCTACCTTTTCTCGTTTTTCAAACTGTCGGGAACGGTAATTTTAGCAGCCTCATTTTTCGACCAATTGATGAGTATATTCATTTGCTCTTCAGATAATTTTGTCTTTGAATGAATGAGTGTATATTCCCACATTGGCATATCGTGTTCCTGAACCTCTTCAGCAATTTCTTCAAGTTTATGCTTTTTACGCTTTATCTTATAGTTGTTATACTCAGAAAAATTAAGGTGCCGTTTGCCATCATTCACATGTTTATCTAAATAAAAACCAATTGGCTGTATATTACTATACCATGGATACTCGGTGTGATTGCTGTGACAATCATAACAAGATGTCTCCAATATGTTCATTACCGAATCAGGAACGGCAGTTAAATGTGTGATATCGTTTTCGGTTTTGGCATTTCCAATATTTCCTGTTGGATGAATAAACTGGATAATAATTAATATGGCTATTAGTCCATATCCTATTTTTTTAAATGGTATTCTTTTCATCTGTTGAATTAATCGAAAAATATTTGCTCGATAATAAACAATTATGATGAAATTTCTCTGATATAAGAACCCTTTACTATTTAATTGTCATAGTTATTTCCAATTTAAATGTTTATTGTTGATACGCATTTATTAAGTCATTGAATTACATTTTATTACAAATAATACTTCAAAGTATCTTTTGAGTTAAGTTTTTGTAAGTACAATAACTCGTAAAAACGTCTAGTGATGGATAGGCGTGTATGCAAAAATCTACCATTTCATAATTAAATTTATAATTAAATATCATGAATGTAATTAGATCTTTTACTTTTTTCATTTTAGCTTTATTTCTATCAATTAATATTTTAAATGCCCAAACACCCTATTTTAGAAATATAAATCCATTATCTACAGGTAGCGTAATAAGTGGAGGGATGCCCTTTGGCGTTAATGCTGTAAATGGTGCAAGAGCCCAGTATTTTTACCCACCTTCATTTTTAACTACATATGGGCCTACTTCTATCACTCCAATAAGCCGTTTGTATTTTTTTGCTGATACAACAAAGTTTGACACCGTTTTATATTCTAACATTATTATTACGATGGGTGAATATGCAGCCGCACCTACAATAACAATTGGAGCATGGAATACTGCAGCGTCAAAACTTACAACAGTATTATCAGTTGGTGGTGGTTTAACGATTAATCCTGTTGATTATAATTGGTTTTATATAGATTTAACTACACCTTATTTATATGATCCTTCGAAATATTTATTGTTAGATATTAGGGTTGACGGACAATCTCCTTTTACTACATCATGGAATATTAAATCTTCTTCAACTAGTGGATCTTACTTTTCTGCCAGTACAGGATCTGCGGCTACACCAAGCACCACGGGATTAGGTGGAAGTATGCCGGCATTAGGTATGGATCCGGTTAGAGGGTTGAATAATGCAGGAATGGATAAAGTATCATTACCTGCTGTATGTGCAAGCAGTTCGAGTGTAATTGTAAAAGTAAAAAACAGTGGCCAAAATGTGCTTTCCAACGTTCATGTTGGTTGGAGTATAAATGGCGTTACACAAACTCCTTTAACAATAACTGGCCCTATAGATACATTCGGGAGTGTTAAAAACGACACATTGATTACTCTGGGTACCGTAAGTTTTGCCAGCGGACCCAGAAGCATCGTAGCATGGACATATTTGCCAAATGGAGTTGCCGATATTTCCACTGCAGATGATACGGTGAGTTTCACTTTAGCTTCTTCATTGAATGGCACTTATTCAATTGGTCCAACAAGCCCCAACTTTAATACTATTACATCAGCTGTTTCAGCAATGTATGCTTATGGAGTTTGTGGTCCCGTTACATTTCTCCTAGATACTGTCACATTTCTTGAGCAAGTTGAGCTTATCGGCAGAATAAACGGTGCCTCACCAATAAATACAGTAACATTTCAGGGCATTGATAAAACAAAAAGCATCATCTCTTATTTTCCTATTGTAGTAAACGCAAAACACATTGTGAAGATGCAAACAGTTTCATATGTTACTTTCAGAAATCTTACAATCAGATCACTGAGCACAACATACGGTTGGGGGGTTCATATCAGAGATACTTGCGTTTCTGTAGGGATAAAAAATTGTATTATTGATAACACTTCAACAGCCACATCAACAAGTGCTACAAACTCAGTTGGTATAACAATTAGCGGACCGGCAACAGGAACTTGTATTCCTGCTCCTTGTGCAACCAGTTTGACTGCCGCGAGCAGAGCAGATAGCATTGAAATCGACTCAAATACTATACTGTATGGCTACGAAGGAATTAATATCACAGGAAATGCAACAACCAATCTTGGTCATAATAATAAAATAAGAAACAATACTATTTTATATGCTTACCAATATAGTATCAATCTTGTTTCACAGGATAACGTTCAAGTGAAAAATAATACGATTATGCCACGCCAAACAGGTGCTGTTAGTTGTGGAATATTTGCGAGCGCTGTTACTTCATCAGGATTTGGAGTTCCGACAGATATCAGCAGTAACAAAATTTTTGGATATGCAACTGCAGGAATTTCTTTGAATACATGTAACAGTATCGACTCAACCAATAAAGGTAGAATAACCAACAATATGATTGGTGGAATGGAGCAACTTATTGATGCAAATCCAATATACATAACAGGTTGCAAAAACTGGACTGTAAGTCATAATTCACTTAATAGAGATTTTCCAAATACAACACTTGTTACATCAAGTGGAATTAGGATACTTGGAACCACATCTAATATCACAATTAAAAATAATATTATTTCCATTTCTAAAGTTAGTGCTGCTATACCATTACATATTCTTGCAACCACAAACATTGATAGCATGGACAGGAACATTCTTTACCGTGCTGATATGAGCAACTCTCAATTAATAAATTTAGGAGGAACAGCTTACACACTATCTAATTATAAAGGTGCAGGAGGGTTTAACAGCAACTCCACTTTTTTACGTCCACCCTTTAAAAATGACACCAATCTTTACTTACAAACAAATTGCGGTTTTCCAACAGCAGAATATCTTTCTTATGTAACAAAAGATATTAACGGCACAACACGTTTAAACCCTCCAGTTGCTGGTGCTCATGAACTGATTAGACAAAATAATAATATCAGCGTTGTTTCGATACTACAGCCATCCTCACCAATTGCTCCCGGGTCATATACGATGAATGTTTTATTGCAAAACACAGGTGGTAATCCTGTTTCAAATTTCAATATTTCGTATCGCGTAAACAGTGCTACATTAATTACAATTCCAAAAACACTGGGCACACCATTAAATCCATGTGATAGCACTGTTATATCAATTACAGGAGTTACTTTCACATCAGCTGACAGCATAGCACAATTATTAGTTTATACTTCACAACCTAATGGTTTTAGCGACCCAGATCCATCAAACGATACATTAAGAGTAAAACTTTATGCTCCACTAGGTGGTGACTATACGCTAGGAGGTTTGTCTGCTCAATTTGCAACGTTCTCTGATGCAGCATTGGCGTTACGTGCGGGTGGAATTTATAAGTCTGTTAGATTTATTGTAAATGCAGGAACTTATACTGAACAAGTTTCAATTAATGGACCAATAAGCGGTTCTTCTCCTTTGAACACAATTACTTTTGATGGCGTTGATCCATTAACTAGAACTGTAACCTATCCAGGAAATGCTGGTATACCTTATACCATAAAAATAGATAGTGCTCCTTATGTTTCTTTAAGAAACCTTAGCATAGTTTCAACTGGTGCCACATGGGGATGGGGTGTTCAAATTACGAGAAATGCCAATGCTTGCAAAATAAAAAACTGTATTGTGAGTATAAACGGTGCCGGCACAACAAGCACAACAACAAACTTTACCCCAATAACGATAAGTGGCGCAACTGCTACTACTGCCACACATGCTGATAGTCTTGAAATAGATTCAAATTCTATAAACTACGGTTACAATGGAATCAATATGTATGCTGCAACTGGTGTTGGATATATTGGTATCAATAATAAAATCAGGAACAACAATGTTCAAAATGCCTATCAGTATAGTATTTATCTTGTTTACCAACAAACTCCCGAAATCCTCAATAATATTATTCCATGCCGAGGATCAGCAGTTGGAGTTGGTATTTATCTTCAGAATGTTACAACCCCCGCAACAGGTAATTCATTTACTAACATTCGCGGAAATAAAATAAATAATTATGCAACAGCAGGTATCTATCTAAACACCTGTACAAACTCTTTAAATACTTTAAAGGGCAAGATAATAAACAACACGATTGGGGGTTTAGAGAAGCTTGCTGCTGGTAATTCTCTTTATCTCACCTCTTCAACAAACTGGTCAATTTGCAACAACTCCATTAACCATGATTTTGCAACTACAACTGCTACAACATCTTCAGCAGTCAGAATTGTAGGTGCAGTGTCTGCATCTTTCGGAAATACAATTACGAATAATGTTGTGGCAGTAACTGGAGCGGGTACAGGTTTACCACTATATACACAAGTAGCAGGTAATATCGATTCGATGGATTATAATTTGTTTTATCGTGCTGATACAACAAATGGCTTTTCGATGTACTTAGGTGCAAATATTACACTTCCCGCATTTAAAGGAAATGGAGGCTTCAATAAAAATTCAATTATTTATCGTCCTGGATTCACTTCAACTACCGACCTTACTCCTAATCCAGCCGACTCGGCAGTATGGAGTATCAATGGGAGAGGAGTATTTTTGCCTTATGCCCCAACCGACATTAACGGAATACAACGTCCAACAAATCCTTACAACGGTGTACCAGATATCGGAGCTTTTGAATTAACACCAACCAGCACTCCTCCTTTGGCTAAAGCTTCTCCCGATACAATAATTTGGGGTACAACACAATCCTTTTTATTCGGTTATGATACAGTTATGAAAATAAGTTGGCAAGCATCATATGCTCCTTCAAATATTAAAATAAGACAATATTCTGGAGCTAGACCACCTTATGCTGATACCACAAAAAACTACATGTATTTTTATACAACATTCAATTGTGGCGTTACTTTTTTTGATAGTTTATCATATTACTATAGAGATAATTGGATTGGTACACATATTACTGAGGCAGGTATTAAGCCGTGGCAAATGGATACAAACACTTTTGCTTGGTCGATGTTTACAGGTACGAATAGTATTGATATAGCTAGAAATATTATTAAGATTCCAAACTATTTTAACACAGGTGTAAATAGATACATGACCGGTAGCGACAACAATTCTGTTATTTTACCTGTTACATTTATTGACCTAAAGGCATATAAACAGCAGCAACAAGTCATTTTAAATTGGATAACTGCTACTGAAAAAAATACAAATCATTTTGAAATTGAAAGGTCATTTGATGGTATAAACTTTAAAGAAATAGGGATGCTAAAAGCTAAAGGAAACAGTAACTATTTAGTAAATTATAGTTTTACAGATGCTTTAACAGGAGTAACGTTAGGTTCTACAGATATTATTTATTATAGGCTAAAGACAGTTGACAAAGATGGTCAAACTAACTATTCAAAAACTGTATCTCTTAGATGGACCGATCAAATTCAAAACACTTTTACTGTTTATCCAAATCCGTTTAACTCAAGTTTTACTTTGCAAGTAACTTCAGACGTAGCTGATGGTAATGCAAAAGTTATCGTAAGAGATATTACCGGTAAAGAATTGATAAATAATGTTATTTCTGTTGCATTAGGCAACAATTTAATTGATTTGAGTTTAGAAAAAAGTGTAAAGCCTGGGTTGTATTTTATTGAACTTGAAACAGTAAATAAAACTTCTGTTATTAAGGTAATGAAACAATAAAAACCTTTTATCTTACTTGTCAATTCAATTAATTGACTCGATATATTTTTAGGCTATAAAACAAAACAATTAGCAAACTTATTTAGTATGGCTAATTGTTTTGTTTTTATATAAACCTTATTTATCCAACTATTAATCATACCTTTGTATCTTTAAGTGCATAATAACGCACTCCTCAATATTTATAAAACCCCAATGACATTTAACGATTTAAATTTAATAGCACCCATCCTTCGTGCTGTAAAAGAAGAAGGATATGAAACACCAACACCAATACAACAACAGGCAATTCCATCCTTATTGGAAGGAAAAGATTTGCTTGGATGTGCACAAACAGGAACTGGAAAAACGGCAGCATTTGCAATACCCATCATTCAATTATTGCACAACAATACTCCACTTGAAAAAGGGCGTAAACCAATTCGATCACTAATCTTAACACCAACCCGCGAACTTGCTATTCAGATAAATGAAAGTTTTGCTGCATATGGAAAATATGCTGGACTAAAACATACGGTAATTTTTGGTGGTGTTTCACAACACGGACAAACTTTAGCGTTAAGACATGGCGTTGATATTTTAGTTGCTACTCCTGGTCGATTGCTTGATCTGATAAATCAAGGATTTGTTCATTTGGAACATATCAGTTTGTTTGTACTTGATGAAGCCGACCGTATGCTCGACATGGGTTTTGTGCATGATGTAAAAAAGATTCTCACAAAACTGCCACGTAAAAAGCAATCATTATTTTTCTCGGCAACAATGCCTCCCGAGATTTCAAAACTTGCATCAACTATTTTACATAATCCTGTAAAAGTAGAGGTAACTCCTGTTGCATCAACAGCTGATACTATTCAACAAAAAATATTTTTAGTTGATAAGGGAAATAAAAAACACTTGCTGATTGACTTGCTTAAAAACAAAGACATGAAAAGTGTATTGGTTTTTACACGAACCAAACATGGTGCTGATAAAGTTGTAAAAGACTTGATCATTGCAGGATTTAAAGCTGCAGCTATTCACGGAAATAAGTCACAAAATGCCAGACAAAATGCCTTGAATGATTTTAAAAACGGAAAAATCAGAACCTTGGTTGCAACAGATATTGCTGCACGTGGAATAGATATTGACGAGCTTTCACATGTAGTAAATTACGAAATGCCTAATGTTCCTGAAACTTATGTTCATCGTATTGGACGCACTGGTCGTGCTGGTTCCGAAGGCGTTGCCTATTCATTTTGTGATGCTGAAGAAAAAGAATTTTTAAAAGACATTCAGAAACTTATTGGTAAAACAATTCCTGTTTTTGATGATCATCAATTTCCGATGAAAGATTTTAACCCTACTCCTGCGCCTAAAAAGCAACAAGGTAGAAGACCTCAAACTGAAAATAGAAGACCACAGGGAAATAGCAGAAAACCACAAAGCGAAAGCAGAAGACCTCAAGGAGATAGCAGAAGGCCAAATACTGGCGAAACAAGAAGACCTCAAACTGAAAACAAACGTCCTCAAGGAGATAACAGAAGGCCTCAAAGCGAAAACAGAAGACCTGAAACTGAAAACAAGCGTCCCCAAGGAGATGGCAGAAAACCAAACACTGGCGAAACAAGAAGACCAATAAGTGAAAACAAAAAACCGCAAGGTGAAAGCAGAAAACCACAAAGACATTCCAGTCCTAGAAATTATAGATAATAAAGAAGAGCAACTAAAATTTTTAGTTGCTCTTCTTATAAAATTATTGCCCGATAATTTTCAGGTAACGGGTTAATGAATTCATTTCAACTTCAGCAATAAGTTCAATAAACTCATTTTTATTTTTTTGTGTTTGAGCTTTTTCCAAGGCATCATAATAACTCATCCGGCTTTTGCTATCACCTTTAATATTGGCAATAACATAACCATGTTTTAGTAAAATTAAATTCATAACCAAACGTGCTGTTCTTCCATTACCATCAATGAAAGGATGAATAGTAACGAGCCTTTCGTGCATTTCGGCAGCGAGCACAATTGGGTGAAATTTTTCTTTGTTTGAGTTGTACCAATGAAAATAATCTTCCATTTGTTTGCCAACCAAAAATGGTTGAGGTGGTGTGTGACTGCTGCCTTTTATCATCACCTGAACTTTGCGATACACTCCGGCATTCGGTTGATCAATTCCTCGCAGAATTAAATTATGAATGGCTAAAACTTCACGCTCATTTATCGAAGTTTTTTTTTCGATGAGATGTTTAACATATTCAATCGCTTCCTTGTGATTGATAGCTTCCAAATGCTCACGCATACTTTTACCGGAAATAGTTAAACCTTCGTTCACCACGAGGTCTGTTTCTTTCAATGTCAAAGTATTTCCTTCAATGCGGTTGCTGTCGAAAGTATATTCCAACTCCAAAGCCTGAGCAATTCGGTAACTATCGAATTTTCTGAACTTATCCAACTTCTTTTTCAATTTATCAATCTCAGAGAGAAGAGATTTGATAGCTTTTGGAACAGCCAATTTGCTACTTGAAAGTTTGTATTTGATTTCTGCTTCGGCAGCAATCATCGCTTGCAAAGCCAAATCGTTATCATCACCAATCTCGTAAAGGATTTTTTCTTTGAGCCACGAAACCATCAGTTCATTCGCATCCACATCCAATATTTCAGATAGTTTATGAACCTGTGCTTTGGTTGGTTTGCGTGTTCCGCTTTCAAACTTGCTCACCAAAGCAGCATCAACACCAAGCATTTGAGCCACTTCGCGCAGCATCAATCCTTTTTTTTCTCTTGCAGTTTTAATTAAGGTTTTCATAAATGACATAATTTAACATGACAAATTTAGTCATTTGCTAATGGTTTGCAAACTATTCTTTAACGCAAAGAGCGCATAGAAAAAAAATGTTGCTGTAAAAATGTTTAGACTTAAGCCTTTTGATTTATTAATATGTTTCCCTAGTTGAATCGCGGGGCTCTATTTAGCTTCAACATTGAAAACTTCCGAAATTTTTCAAACAACCCCCAACTCCTTTTTCAAAAACCTCGCTGTATGACTTTTAGTTTCTTTGCAAATTTCTTCAGGAGTTCCTTCACACAATATTTCACCACCATATTTTCCTCCTTCAGGTCCGAGGTCAATAACGTGATCTGCAACTTTTATCACATCCATATTGTGTTCAATTACCAAAACAGTATTTCCTTTTTCTACTAACTTTTGCAACACATCTAGCAACACCCTCACATCTTCAAAATGTAAACCTGTTGTTGGTTCATCTAAAATATAAAATGTATTTCCTGTATCACGTTTGCTCAATTCGGTTGCGAGTTTCACTCGTTGCGCTTCACCA
>CANKGI010000054.1 GCA_947481365.1 Bacteroidota bacterium
AGGTTCGCATGCACCACAGTTGATACATTCGTCAGTGATTTTAATAGCCATAATCTTTGTGTTTTTTAAGTGTTTTTAATTGTTTGAATGAGGGTGTAAAAGAACTGCCAAAACATTTAATTTTCTATGATGTAAATCAGTTTTCGAAGAGAGGTTAGGGATGAGGGTTGCAATCTTAGTTGTCAAAAACTTATCAACTTAAACACTTATCAACTTATCAACTAAAATTCTCCCCTCCCCCTTATTCACAAGTACATCTATTTTCTATGACGCAAATCATTTTTTTATATCTTTACCGACCGATACATTTGAAGTCGAATTTATACTATGGGTTCATCAGCTTTAGTACTTTTAACAATTTGTGGGATAGCCTTTGCTGCGGGAGGAATACTTTTATCGAAAGCTCTTGCAAAAACTTCAACTAATTCTCAAAAAGGCGAAACTTATGAGTGCGGAATTCCAACCACAGGAACTTCATTCATACAATTTAATGTTGGCTATTATTTATTTGCATTGATCTTTTTAATTTTTGATGTGGAGCTTGTCTTCATGTATCCCTGGGCAGTAGTTGTAAAAGAAGTTGGCATGCCTGCATTTGTAGAAATTTTAGTGTTTATGTTTATTTTATTTATGGGCTTTTTATATGCCTGGAAGAAAGGAGCACTAAGATGGGATTAAAAGACAAACTCGAATTTCCCGGACAAGTTCATGAAACACCTGATGGTAGTTTTATTGTTTCTCAATTAGATAATTTGATTAACTGGGCACGTGCAAATTCGATGTGGCCACTTGCATTTGGTACCAGTTGTTGTGCCATAGAAATGATGCACACCGTAAATGCAAAATACGATTGGTCGCGTTTTGGTTTTGAAGTAATGCGTGCAACACCGCGTCAATCCGATTTAATTATCGTATCAGGAACCATCACCATGAAAATGGCTCCGGTATTAAAACGTTTATACGACCAAATGCCCGAACCAAGATATGTTATTGCCATGGGTGCATGTACCATTTCGGGAGGTCCGTTTTTTTACAACACGTATTCGGTTGTAAAAGGAATAGATCATATTCTTCCTGTTGATGTTTTTGTTCCGGGTTGCCCTCCACGCCCCGAAGCATTATTACACTCGATGATGGCATTGCAGGAAAAAATTAAAAACGAACCGTATTTCAGAAAGGCTAAAGAAGAAGCTAAATAAATGAACAACGAAGAATTAAAAAACAGCATAACGCAAATTTTACCATCTGCCACTTTTGATGAGTCGGGAGAGTTTATGAGTGTTTTTATTTCGAGTGAGGAGTTGTTGCCATTCATGAAAGAACTTCGTAACCGTGATGAATTATTTTTTGATTATTTGTTTTGCGAAACTTGTGTGGATTGGAAAGACCATTTAATGATGGTTTATTTCTTAAACTCAAAAACACACAAACACAATATAGTTGTAAAAGCAAAAATTACCGATACCATAAATCCTAAGATCGAATCGGTATATGATATTTGGAAAACCGCTGAATTAAACGAAGACGAAATATTCGATTTATTTGGCGTTACATTTTTAAACCATCCTAATTTACGCAGATTATTTATGCCAGAAGATTGGCCAGGATTTCCTTTGCGTAAAAATTATGTGGATGATAATATGATTGAATTATGAAATTGCTTGGAGAAGATATTGTTACCGAAACAGGCGAGTTCATTATTAACATGGGTCCGCAACATCCGTCAACACATGGCGTATTGCATTTAAAAATATGGCTTGACGGAGAAACCATAAAAAAAATAGAACCACATCTTGGATACATACATCGCTCTATTGAAAAAATGAGTGAGAAAATGTCGTACCGACAATTTATTTACCTTACCAGTCGTATGGATTATTTGTCGGCACACATGAACAACCAGGCATGTGCTTTAGTTGTTGAAAAAGCATTGCAAGTTGAAGTTCCCGAAAGAGCAAAAGCCATAAGAATATTATTGGCCGAGCTTTCACGAATTGGTTCACATTTACTTTGGTTTGCTTCGGTGGGTTTAGATTTAGGAGGAGTTACTCCTTTCTTTTATGCTTTCCGCGAACGCGAAGCCATCAATAGTTTGATGGAAGAAAATTGTGGTGCACGACTCACTCAAAACTTTCATGTTCCGGGAGGAATTTTAGAAGATGTAAATCCTGATTTTCAGAAACGCGTTAAAGAAGTTATCAAACAATTGAAAGATAATTTTCATGAGTACGATGAAATATTAACTGGTAATGTCATTTTCCAAAACCGATTAAAAGGCGTTGGTTATCTTTCAAAAGAAGATGCTATTTCATTGGGATGTTCAGGCCCAACAGCTCGTGCATCAGGTGTGGTGTGTGATATTCGAAAATCAAATCCTTACGATGGTTACGAAAAACTTGAGTTTGATGAAGTGGTTTTAACTGGTGGCGATAGTTGGGCAAGATATCAGGTTCGTATGGCTGAGATGCTTCAATCAATAAAAATCATCGAGCAAATGATTGACAATATGCCTGAGGGAGATATTGTAGCTAAAACAAAAAATGTAATTAAATTACCTAAGGGCGAATTTTATCAACGTGTTGAAACTGCACGTGGCGAGCTGGGTGTATATATTGTGAGTGAAGGAGCAGCAACACCATATCGTTGCAAATATCGTTCTCCAAATTTTGCTAATTTATCAGCAATTCCTATTGCTGCTAAAGGTGGTAAAATTGGAGATTTGATTGCAATCATGGCAACCGTTGATTTGATTATTCCTGATATTGACAGATAAAAAAAAGTAGAAAGTAAAAAGTATAAAGATTGAAAATACTGTTAGCATATAGTTTGAGTGGATTTGCAAGTTACCTGCACAGGTTGCTTAGCGGTTTTATTCCGGATGCATTTTGGTTAATGGTAACCGAAATGGTTATTACCGGAGTATGTTTATTGGTGTTTCTTATTTTGCTCGCTTTTTTCTTGGGTTACATGGAAAGGAAAGTTGCAGCGTTTATGGAAATCCGTTTCGGACCAAACCGTGTAGGACCAAAAGGTACTTTACAGATTGTTGCCGATACTGTGAAGTTGCTTTTTAAAGAAGGTCTTACACCTGATCTTTCCGACAAATTCTTATTTAATTTAGCTCCAGGTATTATTGTAATTTCAGCTATGCTTGCAGTTGCACCAATTGCATTTGCAAAAGGGTTTCAAATTTGGGACATTAATATTGGAGTGCTTTACATCTCTTCCGTTTCATCAATTGCCGTAATTGGAATTTTGATGGCAGGTTGGTCGAGCAGTAACAAATATTCAATTATTGGTGCCATGCGTGCAGGAGCACAAATCGTGAGTTACGAATTATCGGTAGGACTATCACTTATATCTATCGTTGTTCTTTCGGGTAGTTTAAGTTTAAATGATATAGTTGAAAGTCAAGCAAACGGATGGTGGATACTTAAAGGACATATTCCGGTATTGATCTCTTTTGTCATTTTTGTTGTAGCATCAACAGCAGAAATTAATCGTGCACCTTTCGATTTAGTGGAAGCCGACCAAGAACTTACCGGAGGTTTTAACACCGAATATGGTGGGATGAAATTTGCCATGTTCCTCATGTCTGAATACATTAATTTATTTGTTGTATCAGCTGTTGCGGCAACTCTTTTTCTTGGAGGATGGATGCCATTTCATATAGGAAACTTTACAGCTTTCAACCACATCATGGATTATATTCCTTCCTCAATTTGGTTCTTTGGTAAAACACTTTTTATCATTTTTATCATCATGCAGTTCCGTTGGACATTTCCGCGTTTGCGTATCGACCAGTTGTTAAATTTGGAATGGAAATATTTGTTACCAATTAGTATGATAAATGTTTTACTTGTTACACTAATGGCAATAATGGGTTGGCACTTTTGATATTTAAGAATTTAGATTTAAGATTTTAAGAAATAATAAAATTAACCAATAACTAAATAACTATAAAAGCGTGTTTATAAAAGAATATTTCGGAACTATATTTAATTCGGTGAAATCATTACTTACCGGAATGAAGTTGACTGGATATTACTTTACTCATCAGAATAAAATAATAACCGAAGAATATCCTGATAACCGTGCAACTTTAATAATACCGGAACGTTTTCGTGGCGAAGTAATTATGCCTCACGATGAAAACAACGAACACCGTTGCACTGGTTGCCAGTCGTGCGAATTATCTTGTCCAAATGGTACAATAAAAATTATTACTCAACAAGAAATTCAACCTGATGGTAAAAAGAAAAAACGTATCCATACATGGGTGTATCATTTAGATATGTGTACCATGTGCGGAATGTGTGTAACAGCTTGTCCAACGGAAGCAATAAAAATGGGAAATGAATTTGAACATAGCGTTTACGATAAAAGTCAATTGAAAAAAATATTAAACAAACCTGATTCAAAATTAAAACAAGGAGTTGAAGATTAACTTAAGATTTTAGATTTTTTGATTTAAGAATTATAATTAATAACGAATAACTAAATAACATATAACACAATTGAATTCATCAACCGTCATATTTTACATTTTAGCAGCGCTCATTCTCGGTGGTGGGATAATGGCAGTTACTGCTCGAAAAATTTTCCGTTCGGCAATCTATCTATTGTTTTCTCTTATAGGAATTGCTGCACTTTATTTTTGGATGAATATTGAATTTATTGCTGCAGTTCAAATTGTAGTATACGTTGGAGGTATTGTTGTTCTTATTATTTTCTCCATTTTCTTAACTCACGATTCGGGAGGAGAGATGCCTGAACCCAATCTTACGCGTGCGTTGTTTGCAGCATTTGCAACCTGTTTTGCCTGTGCACTTACCATTTTATATATCAGCAAACAGGCATTCATTGCAACACAAAATGTAACCATCGAACCCAATGTAAAAAATATTGGAAGGCAAATGTTAAGCACCACTGACCACGGATTTATGTTACCTTTTGAAGTGGTAAGTATGTTGTTGCTTGCTGCTTTGGTCGGATCAATTGTTATCGCATTAAAAACAAAACCTAGCCCCTCCAACCTCCCCGAAGGGGATGCTTTAGAGGCAGAGAAAAAATAATTTAACATGAACGAAATTGGTTTAACACATATATTATTCGTTAGCACAATATTATTTTTTATTGGTGTTTACGGATTTCTTACACGCAGAAATATGATTTCGATGCTGATGTCGATTGAGTTAATATTGAATAGTGTAAACATCAACTTTGTTGCTTTTAACAAATACTTATATGCCGATAAATTAGATGGAACTTTTTTTACAATATTTATTATAACCATTGCTGCTGCCGAAGCATCAGTGGCCATTGCCATAATTATTCATTTGTATCGCAACTTAAAATCAGTTGATATTGATGATGCAGATATGATGAAGTTTTAGTTTAGGGATAAGGATTTAGTAAATAGAGAATAGAAAAAAATGAATAAATTTTAACTTGAATTTTCAAGTAATAAATTAATATGAACGGAAATTTTTACATAGCATTGATTCCACTTTTGCCTTTAGCAACATTTGTGTTGTTAGGATTATTTGGCAGGAAATACCTGAGTTCAATTTCGGGAATTATTGGAACACTTTCTTTACTCATCTCCACACTTATTTCTATCACCACTGCATACAATTATTTTTTGGTTGACGGAAAGGTTAATGGTGTTTATCAAAAAATAATCGCATTTAATTTTACATGGCTTCAATTCTCACCAAATGTATCAATTGATTTGGGCGCAATACTCGACCCTATTTCGGTAATGATGTTGGTAGTGGTAACATTTGTTTCGTTGATGGTTCATATTTTCAGTTTGGGCTACATGAAAGGCGAAGAAAGATTTGCTACCTACTATGCATTTCTTTCATTATTTACTTTCTCGATGCTTGGTTTGGTTTTATCAACCAACATTTTTCAGATATATATGTTCTGGGAATTGGTGGGCGTTTCATCATTCTTACTCATCGGATATTATTTCGAAAAACCATCAGCTGTTGCTGCATCAAAAAAAGCATTTATTGTTACACGTTTTGCCGATCTCGGTTTTTTAATCGGTATACTTATTTTAGCCTTTAATGCCGAAACACTTGATTTCGGAACGCTCATCGAACGACTTACAAATCCTGCTTCTCCTTATTTAATAAACGCCACAACACTTTCGTTTTTTGGAATGAGTGCGCTTACCTGGGGATTGGTAATGGTATTTTTAGGAGGTGCAGGAAAATCAGCCATGTTTCCATTTCATATTTGGTTACCTGATGCAATGGAAGGACCAACTCCTGTATCGGCTTTAATCCATGCTGCTACAATGGTTGTTGCTGGTGTTTATTTAGTAGCCCGATTGTTTCCTATTTATTCTTTTGATGTAACTGCATTACATGTTGTCATGTATGTTGGAGCTTTCTCTGCACTGCTAGCTGCTGTTATTGCGTGTACGCAAACCGACATCAAACGTGTTCTTGCTTACTCAACCATGTCGCAAATCGGGTATATGATGTTTTCATTAGGCGTTTCATCTTATGGTGGCGAAAACGGTTTGGGATACATGGCTTCTATGTTCCATTTATTTACTCATGCATTTTTTAAATCGTTATTATTCCTTGGAGCCGGTGCTGTAATTCATCTTGTTCACAGCAACGAAATGAAAGATATGGGTGGCTTAAGAAAGTTAATGCCAATCACACACATTACATTTCTGATTGCATGTTTGGCCATTGCAGGTATCCCTCCTTTTGCAGGATTTTTTAGCAAGGAAGAAATATTGCTGGCTGCATTTCATTCAAACAAATTAATTTATGGTGTAGCATTATTTACATCAGGATTAACAGCATTTTATATGTTCCGATTATATTTCACTATTTTCTGGAGCAAACCGTCCTATGCTAACGCTTCGGATGGCAGGGAATCACATGCACATGCTGAGCATGGTGAAGGAACTTCAACAATGAAAATTCCTTTAATTATATTAGGTGCTTGTGCAATACTTGCAGGATTTTTCCCAATTGCTTCTTTGGTAACTTCAGATGGTGCTGCCTTAGAAACTCATATAGATATTGTTTTCTCTATTGCTCCGGTTTTATTGGCTATTGGCGGTATTTTACTGGCAATGAATTTATATAAATCAGAAAATGATAAGCCACAAAAATTAGCTATATCACTCGGAGGATTTTATACCGCAGCACATAAAAAATTCTACATGGATGAAATGTATTTATTCATCACCAAAAATATTATTTTCAATATCATTGGTAAAACAGCTGCATGGATAGATAAAAATATTGTGGATGGTTTTATGAATTTCTTAGCCGGATTTACCGCTTTGATTTCTGAACTCATCAAAGGATTACAATCAGGGAAATTGCAACAATATGCTATTTACTTTTTTGTTGGTGTAATTGGATTCATGTTATTATTCATTTATATCTGGGCATAAAAAAATGGCGGAACTAACCGATATACGTAATTCTCTAAAAACTGTTCTCAATCATCTAAAGATGTCAGAGACTGAATTAAATCGCCCTAACGAAGATGTTGTAACATTATCCGTTTGTTTAGGTGCTCGTCAGTCGTTAAGCACTTTGATGCGCATTTATTTATTGAGCAAATCGATTGATAAAAATGATGGAAAAGGTTTAGATGAACTTCTTGATCTATGTAAGAAAGCTGATGCTGATTTTAACAATATCGATTTGAGTGGTATTTTATGTAAAGGAATGAACACAGCAGAGTGCGATGGAAAATACTGTTTGAGTCACGAGAGAGTATCTGATTGTTTGAAAATAGCTAATCAGGTAAAAACAATTGTATTAAATAAATTATCGATAAGCGAAAGCGAATTAGATTAATAAAGCATGACGAATTTAACCATACTTATACTATTTCCACTGATTACAGCCATTGCTGTTTTGTTTTGTCGTAACTCGGCACAAATAAGGTGGACAGCTTTGGCTGGTTCTGCTATCCAACTAATTCTTGCTTCATTACTCATGCATTCTTATTACGCTGAGCGTGCTGCAGGAAATGTTTCGCAAATGCTTTTCGAAAGTCGCACATCTTGGTATAGCGCTCTCAACATCGAATATTATATTGGTGTAGATGGCATATCTGTTATCATGATTATGATGACCGCTTTTGTTGTGTTATCGGGAATACTTATTTCATGGAAAATTGAATCGCTCACCAAAGAGTTTTTCTTCCTTTTATTATTATTGAGTGTTGGGGCATATGGATTTTTTATATCGCTCGATTTATTTACCATGTTCTTCTTTTTAGAAGTTGCTGTTATTCCTAAATTTTTACTGATTGCCATTTGGGGCAGTGGAAAAAAAGAATACAGTGCAATGAAACTTGCATTGATGCTCATGGGTGGTTCGGCATTGGTTTTAGTGGGTTTACTCGTTACCTATTTTAAAACTGATATTGGTAATGGAGTTCATACATTCGATTTAATAAAAATATCGCATCAGCATATTCCTCTCGAAACACAAAAATTAATATTTCCATTTTTGTTTGTTGGATTTGGCGTATTTACCGCATTGTTTCCTTTTCATACTTGGGTTCCAGATGGACACTCATCGGCACCTACTGCAGCATCAATGTTTCTTGCCGGAATCTCAATGAAACTTGGCGGATACGGATGCTTACGAGTAGCAACATACTTAATGCCTGAAGGAGCACAATACTATTCTTCGGTCATTGTATTACTGGCTACCATTGCAATTATTTATGGTGCATTTGCAACCTTAATGCAAAAAGATTTAAAATACATCAACGCATATTCTTCTGTTTCACACTGTGGTTTTATTTTACTAGGAATAGGTATGCTTACCAAAACTGCAATCATCGGAGCGGTGCTTCAAATGGTTTCGCATGGTGTAATGACAGCCCTTTTCTTCGGTGCCATCGGAATGATTTACGACAGAACACATACTCGAGAAGTAGAGAAATTAGGCGGATTACTTAAAACAATTCCGTTTGTTGCCAGTGTATATATTATTGCCGGACTTTGTTCATTAGGGTTACCTGGATTTAGTGGTTTCGTTTCCGAAATGACCATTTTTATGGGTGCATGGCAACGTCCTGATGCATTTCATCGTATTGCTACAATTTTGGCATGTGCCTCAATTGTTGTTACCGCTGTTTATATTTTACGTGCTGCCGGAAAAGCTGTTATGGGACCTATAACAAATTCACAGTACAACGAATTAACAGATGCAACATGGACTGAAAAATCAGCTTCTGTATTGCTTACATTTGCTGTTCTGTCAATAGGTTTAGCACCATTTTGGTTAATTGATTTGATAACTCCGGATACACAACTAATCATGGAAAATTTAGCTAGAGGAGTACTTGGTAATTGAGAAATAAGAAATTAAAAATATGAGTAATGATTTTTTCATATTGATGCGATCGGAGTTGGGCATAATGCTCATTATCTTCTTTTTACTTTTCCTTAAAGTATGGGATGGTATTACCGAAAATAAAAAAATATTGCAAATAGCAAATGTGTTGCTGCTTGTAAATTTTATGTTGGGATTTATTTTGAATGCAAACGGAGAATTGTTTAATGGAATGTTTCATACAACTAACCTGATCAACTTCGAAAAAATCATTCTTAATTTCGGAACACTCATTATTTCATTACAGGCATACGACTGGCTTAAAAACCATAAACATGTTATCGAGTTTTACATCTTGTTATTGACAACATTGTTAGGCATGTTTTTCATGCTTTCAAGCGGAAACTTCCTGATGTTTTATCTTGGACTTGAATTAGCATCCATTCCGCTTGCTGCTTTGGTTAATTTCGATCTCGAAAAAATAAAATCATCAGAAGCTGCTGTTAAAATGATTCTTTCATCGGCATTTGCATCGTGTATAATGCTATTTGGTATTTCAATGCTTTATGGCACAACAGGAACTTTAACTTTTGTGGAGTTACCTCATTTGATTACTGGAGGTTCACTGCAAGTATTATCTCTCATTTTTGTATTTACAGGGTTTGCATTTAAACTTTCAGCCGTTCCATTTCACTTATGGACTGCAGATGTTTACGAAGGTTCACCCGTTGCAGTTACATCATACTTATCGGTTATTTCAAAAGCTGCAATGGTTTTTGTTTTCATCTCAATCTTAAATCCATTGTTTGAAAACATGCAACTCATGTGGTACAACATGCTATTTTTAACCATTGTTTTAACCATCACCATTGGAAATTTATTTGCTATCCGTCAGCAAAATATTAAACGGTTTTTAGCATTTTCATCTATCTCACAAGTTGGATTTATTTTGCTTGGCATTTCTTCAAATTCAACGATGGGTGTCACTGCAAGTATTTATTTCCTTATCGTATACATCTTTTCAAACCTTGGTGCGTTTAGTGTTATTGCAATTGTTTCGAACGAAACAGGTAAAGAAAACATTAATGATTACAAAGGCTTTTATAAGACAAATAAATTCCTCGGATGGGTAATGGCATTGTCATTATTTTCACTTGCAGGTGTACCACCAACAGCAGGCTTTTTTGGCAAAATGTTTTTGGTAACAGCGGGAGCAAGTAAAGGAAATTATATTCTGATTATTATAGCTGCACTCAACATGGTTGTTTCATTGTATTATTATTTACGCATTGTTAAAGCCATGTTTGTTGATGAAAACAAAGAACCCATTACAAAGGTTACAGGCAGCACTTCTGTTCAAATTGCAATAATTATTTGCATGGCTGGTGTTATTTTAACAGGTTTTGCAAGTGTGCTGTATGATTATATAAATTCGTTGATGTAAATTAATCCACTGACCACGGTCGACAGTCGACTGTGGACTGTTGACATAAAATAAAAATATGGCTCTCAATTCTAATCATGCTTTCGAAGATATTGGCGATGTAAAATGTGCTATCGTTGAGAAAAATTGCTCGGCTTCTCGAACAGACTTTTTAAAACAATTATTAGAATACAATAAATATACGGTAATTGTTGTTCCTAGCCCACCAGCTAAGGTAGCTGCTAAACCTGTTGCCGAAGGCGAAACTCCTGTTGCTGCAGCTATTACACCCGAAACATTTACTGTTGCTGTAACCGATGTAACTTTTAGTCCGGCAAATGCAGTATATAACCGCGAATTAAAAATCGCTACGGGACAAATTGTGACAAATGAATATTGGAAACAAAACGAAACCACTATCAAAGATGAAGAGTGGTATTGGAAAAAATAATTTATTGATTAACCTTCTGTAACAGCCGGTTCAGGTTTCTGAACAATCACCTGTTCCATTGTTAACTCACCCGAACGAGCAACACTCAGTTTAACACTTTTATCTTTCAACCATTCAGCAATAGCTTGGTTTTCCATCATCACTTCCTGCAAATCAAAAGATACGGCTATCTTATTTGATTTATTTACCGCTTTGCCATTTACCAGTTCGAGGGTAAAAATATATCCTAATTTATTACGAGCACCAGTAGATTCAAATTCATGTTTGTAAATCAAATGCTTTTGTGGGGCTGTGCCTGATCTTTTAAGCAGCAATCTGATAACGTCAATATGTTTTCTCCAAAGCTGTCTGTACAATCCTGCGTCTCTCATAAATTAAGTTTTTTTATTTCTTTAAATGAATCTTCAAACATAGGGAAATATTTGCAGTAACTTAGCTAAATATCCGAAGGAAATAGTAAATACTTAGTAATATCAAGTGTTTACGTGAAATTTTTATAGTAATATCTCCAAATCTCTATTGAAATCGTATTGAATATCTTCATGCAATGATGACAGTGCTTTACGAATTTTTTTGATTTGCGATTGATACAAATTGACCATTGCAGTGCTCTCTTCGTATTGAATTCCAGATGATTTAAGTGTTTTACAAAAATGAATAAGTAATTCAACTTCAGTTTGTTTCAAACCCGAATAACGTATGTATCTATTTACCGATCGTAAAATCTTACGTATACTTTTCTTGGCAAAATAAAGCGTTGAAGAATTGATTTCCGAAAAGCCTTTTTCAACTTCTTCTTTTACGCCTGATATAAAAGTATTTTCATCATCTGCTTCAAATAAGAGATAAGTAAGCAACTCTTTATTGTCTTTTTTATACTTACCCAAACGCATACAAACCTCAGCCACACGACTTGGTGCAAGTTTCTGTAGTTCGTTTTTTATTTCATGAAGTGTGGCCGCTTTCATTTATCAAAGTAAATAAAATGAGTACAAAATATTAAATGAATTGACATGAATCATTGGGCTAAAGCCCATATATCTCTTGCTAATTTAAATCCACGACCTAAAGGTCGGGGCAATAATTGTGAGCATCTAAAGCAATTTTTTAGTAACGACAATTGATGTTGAATCTATATCATTTCCCACTGCCGAATCATGAGGAAAACAAATACGATAGATAATTGGCTTTAGTCTCTATTTTATTTAAAGTACTACAAATTTTTAAGAGCCAACAATTTTTCGTAATGATGATTTACACCTTCCTGAGCTTGAACAAGCAATTTTTCTGCATGTTCAGGATTTGAACGAGTGAGCACACTAAATCTGGTTTCTTTATATAAGAAATCTTTTACTGGTATCGAAGGTTCTTTGCTATCGACTACAAATCTTTCTCCTTTCGGTTTTAAAGGATTGTAGCGGAACAATGGCCAGTATCCTGATTTTACAGCATTTTCTTGTTGATCTGCTCCGTGCATCATATCGTATCCATGTGCAATACAATGGCTGTAGGCAATAACCAATGATGTACCCGGAAATGCTTCTGCTTCCTGAATGGTTTTAATTGCGTGTGCATCATTTGCGGCCATGGCAATTTGAGCTACGTATGCCGAACCATGTGCAATTGCCTGCATGGCCAAATCTTTTTTGCCAGATGCTTTTCCGTTTACCGAGAATTTAGCACTTGCCCCAATTGGTGTTGATTTTGATTTTTGGCCTCCTGTGTTAGAGTATACTTCCGTATCCAAAACCATGATGTTTAAATTTTCTCCTACCGAAAGAACATGATCTAAACCACCAAAACCAATATCGTATGCCCAACCATCGCCACCCATAATCCAATGAGATTTCTTAACCAAATTATCAGCAATTAAATTTAACTGAACTGCTTCAAATGATTTAAGTTGAGCAATACGTTTACGTAATTCTTTTACAAGCAAACGTTGTTTGTGAACACCTGCTTCAAGTGTTTGATCGCAGTGCAAAATCTCGTTCGCAAAATCTTCACCTATCACATCACGTAAACCAAAAACAAGATGTTGTGCTATTTCAGCTTTTTTATCAAAAGCTAATTTTATACCTAAACCGAATTCTGCATTATCTTCAAACAATGAATTTGCCCAAGCAGGACCGCAACCTTCGGCATTGGTTGTCCACGGTGTTGTTGGTAAATTACCACCATAAATAGATGAACAACCTGTAGCATTTGCAACCACCATTCTGTCGCCATACAATTGCGACAATAATTTTACATAAGGTGTTTCGCCACAACCCGAACAAGCTCCTGAGAACTCAAACAATGGTTGTAAAAACTGTGTTCCTTTTACCGTGTTTTTATTAATTGCCAAACGATCCATTTCTGGAATCGAGAGAAAGAAATCCCAATTTTGTTTTTCAGTTTCTTTTAACGGAATCTGAGGTTTCATGTTGAGCGCTTTCACTCCTACTTCTGTTTTACTTTCTATTGGGCAATATTCATAGCACAAATTACAACCTGTACAATCCTCTACCGAAACCTGTAAACTGTATGCTTGTGTTTCTTTCGAAAATTCTTTTCCTATTGGGCCAACATGCTTAAATGTTGAAGGAGCATTTTGCAGCAATTCCTTATCATAAACCTTAGGACGGATTGCAGCATGAGGACAAATCAAGAAACATTTTCCACATTGCGAGCACGATGATTCGTCCCACACTGGAACCATATCGGCAATGTTGCGTTTTTCGTATTGCGTTGTAGCAACAGGATATGTTCCATCAACAGGAAACGCACTCACCGGCAATTCGTCACCTTCAAATTCAATAATTTTTGCCAATACATTTTTCACAAAATCAGTTGCATTTTCAGAAACTAAATTTTCTGATTGAAGGTTTCCGATGATAAATTTTGAGTAATCTATTTCGAATAAATTTTCAAGCGTTTTGTCAACCGCTTCAAAATTTTTCAACACCACTTTTTCGCCTTTTGCTGAGTATGATTTTTTGATGGCATCTTTAATTTTTTGAATCGCTTCTTCTCTTGGCAAAATTCCTGAGATGGCAAAGAAACAAGTTTGCAAAATAGTATTTACACGGCTTCCCATGCCTGTATCGCGTGCTACCGCAGAAGCATTTATTACATAGAATTTTAATTTCTTTTCAATAATTTCTTCCTGAATATGTTTCGGAATTTTATCCCAAACATCTTCTGTTGAATAGGGCGTGTTTAATAAAAAAACTGCACCTTCTTCGGCATTTTTCAACACATCGTATTTATTGATAAAATTGAACTGATGCACTGCAATAAAGTTTGCCGAGTTTACCAAATACGTTGAAAGAATTGGCTTTTTACCAAACCGTAAATGTGAAACAGTTAGCGAGCCTGATTTTTTTGAATCGTAAACAAAATACCCTTGAACAAAATTATCGGTCGTATCGCCAATAATTTTGATTGAGTTCTTATTGGCACTCACTGTACCATCAGCACCTAAACCATAAAACAATCCACGGAAAAGATGTTGTTTATCAAGAGTGAAATGTTTATCGTAAACCAAACTGGTATGCGTAACATCATCTTCAATACCAATGGTGAAATGATTTTTTGGCGAATCATTTTTCAACTCATCATAAATGGCTTTAACCATCGATGAATTAAATTCTTTTGATGCCAATCCGTAACGGCCGCCAATAACTTTTGGCATTGGTCCTTCCCACGCTTCCATCAATGCATTCACCACATCCATATACAATGGCTCTCCCACTCCACCGGGTTCTTTGCAACGATCGAGTACAGCAATTTTTTTCACCGATTTCGGAATCGCATTCACAAAATCTTTCACAACAAACGGACG
>CANKGI010000055.1 GCA_947481365.1 Bacteroidota bacterium
AGAACACCTGCTTACATGGATGGCGTTGCGGGCGCATCTATCAATGCTCCGGGGCCGTATGATAAAGATGCCGAAACATATTACAACGTGAGCACACTTGAGAAAAAAACTCCCGAGCAAGCCGAAAGTTATTTGCGCGAATACAATCATTATGTTTTACAAATTTTGAATATTCACGAAGCCATTCCGGGACACTATGCGCAATTGGTTTATGCCAACAAAGCACCATCTATTATTAAAACAATTTTTGGCAATAATGCCATGATTGAAGGCTGGGCAGTGTATGGCGAAAAAATGATGCTCGAAAATGGTTACCAACAATCAGATGAAATGCAATTGATGTACGATAAATGGCATTTGCGTTCGGTGTGCAATACCATTTTAGATTATAGTGTGCATGTACTTGGTTGGGACGAAAATGTAGCATTGAATTTATTAATGAACGAAGCTTTTCAGCAAGAAGCTGAAGCACGTGGAAAGTGGCGCAGGGTAAGTGTTTCGCAAGTGCAGTTGTGTTGTTATTTTACAGGTTTCTCCGAAATTTATGAGTTGCGCGAAGACATGAAAAAGAAACCCGATTTCAATCTTAAAAAGTTTCACGAACAGTTTTTAAGTTATGGTTCGGCACCGGTAAAAAACATCAGGCAAATGATGATGAAGTGAGATTATTGTACCTTAGCTTTTGCAATTGCCAAACATTATGAAAACTATTAACGCACTTTTATTTTCACTAATAACAAGTATTTTCATTCTTCAGGGTTGTGCACAAGGTGGTAGTAATTGCCCCGGGCCTTCATATACTTTTTACCACATTCTGCCTCAAGATAAAGCTTTTTTTCTTTATAAAGGGTATGATACAATTTCCTTTACGGTTAGAGGTAGCGTTACTCATGCATTAAGTTTTTACGGACAAGGGGTTGATAGTGTTTATAATTCAAAAGGTGTAAATGGAAACTATGATTGTCCTGAAAATCAAATACAGTATAGAGAAGTAAAACAGGTGAAATTTAAAAGCCCAAATTTCACAGGTCCTTTAGTTTATTCTATTGGTGTAGATATATACGATATGGTTACCTCTAGTATAACAATTAGCTTTAAGGGCTGGGATTTTAATACGGATATAGATTTTCCACCATATCCAAACCCCGGGTATATTGACAGTATGACTGTAAACAACAAGACGTACTATCAAATTGTAAGTGTTTTTCATGATAGCTATAACCATTCTGATACATTGTACTACAATAGATTTCAGGGAATAATTAAAATGGTTTTTTCGGATGGACAAATATGGGAACGAATGCCATAATCTTTAACACTCCTCCCCTTGCAAAGGCTTTGCTTAGGAAAAGGGGAGGTGGCACTTTTATTTGCAAAGATTTAGTAGAGATAAAAGTGACGGAGGGGTCAATAACCCTTGCAAAGGTTTAGCAAAGCAAAAGGGGAGGTGGCACTTTTATTTGCGGAGCAATGGTTGGGAATAAAAGTGACGGAGGTGTCAATATCCCTTGCAAAGGCTTAGCTAAGCAAAAGGGGAGGTGGCACTTTTATAAATTGTTAGTATATTTGTTAAAAGAAAATTCACATGGAAGAAATTATTTTTTTAGTTGAAGAAAGCATTGAAGGTGGTTTTACCGCGAAAGGTTTAGGTGTTTCCATTTTTACCGAAGCCGATACTATGGATGAATTACGAACCATGGTAAAGGATGCTGTTCAGTGTCACTTTGATAATAATAAACCAAAACTGATTCGCTTGCACATGGTTAAAGAAGAAGTATTTGCTGCATGAAATTGCCCAGAAATATTTCGGCAAGCGACTTAATTAAAGCTACCCGAAAATTAGGTTATGAAACAACACGGCAAACTGGAAGTCATATTCGCATCACAACGATTCAAAACGGTCAGCACCATATAACTGTTCCAAATCACAATCCAATAAAAACAGGAACTTTATCTTCAATTCTTTCAGACATTGCCTCACACTTTAATAAAAGCAAAGAAGAAATTATTCAGATATTATTTTATTAATTTTTTTGTAATCAATTACTGACGAATTTCATCTTCCCAATTCAACCTATTTTCTTACATTTGCCAGCATGATAACCTGGTGGAAAATTCTCGGCATAATTTGTTTGCTTTATGCGCTTGTTGGCGGGCTGTTAATGCCTGTTCCCGATCTTCCTATTCTCGAGCAAAGTATTCGTAATTTGTATTACCACGTGCCAATGTGGTTTGGTATGACATTGCTTTTGTTGGTGTCGGCCGTTTATGCAGTTAAATTTTTATCCAAACAAAATCCCGAACACGATTTAATGTCGGCAGTATTTGCCAATGTTGGCATTTTCTACGGTGTGTTAGGTTTAATTACCGGAATGATTTGGGCAAAAAATACATGGGGCACATTTTGGACCAATGACCCAAAACTGAATAGTGCTGCAATAGGAATGCTCATTTATCTTGCCTACTCCGTTTTACGTTCGTCAATCGAAGATGAAGAAAAGAAAGCCAGGGTTTCGGCAGTGTATAATGTTTTCAGTTTCCCGATATTTTGTGTGTTGGTTTTTGTGTTGCCACGATTGACTGATTCGTTACATCCCGGAAATGGTGGTAATCCCGGCTTTAATCAATACGATTTAGACAGTCGTTTGCGCATGGTTTTTTATCCTGCTGTTATAGGCTGGGTAATCATGGGTTTCTGGATTGCCGACCTCACCATCCGAATTAAAAAATTACAACTTAAACAATCTGACCAGCTATGATGTTATTAAATATATTATTGCAAATGCAACAAAGTGCAACACTTGCCGATGCCTCCGATACACATAAATTTTTTGTGCCGGTAATGGTTATCGCAGTTATTTTTATCGGCATCGTTGTGTATATGATTTCGCTCGATAGAAAGATTAAAAAGTTAGAAGAAAGGAAATAGACAACGGACGTCAGTCCACGGTCAACAGTTGACTGTCGTCTGTGGACTGTTGACAACAAATTTTTACACCATGAAAAAAACACACATCATCTTAATCGTTTTAATTGCAGTGGCAATTGGTGCTATCGTTAGTTCGTATGGCGATGCAAGTACTTATGAAAATTTTGCTGTATCAGCTCAGCATCCTGATAAAGAATACCACGTTGTTGGAAATTTGAATAAAAATAAAGAGCAGATTTACGACCCGAAAGTGGATGCAAACATGTTTACTTTTTATATGATTGATAATAATGGAACCGAAAGTAAAGTTGTTTTACGCAGCACAAAACCTCAAGATTTTGAACGTTCGGAGAAAATTGTGATTATAGGTAAAATGGAGGGGGATCATTTTGAAGCGTCAAAAATATTGTTGAAATGTCCTTCGAAATATACGGAGAATAAGGTGAGTTAGAAAAGTGATGAGGGGATTAGGTGATGAAGTGATAAAGTGATGAATGAAATAATTTAGAAAAATTTAAATTTGAATATTCAATATTGAAATGAAAAATCAGTCAATCAATTCAGAACTTACAACATATTTCAGCTTACTTACTCCCGAGCAAAAAAATTCTGTTGTTGAAATGATTAAATCATTTTTAAAAACAGATGAGCCAAAACGAATCAGTAAAACTCAGTATAACAAAGAACTTGAAGAAGCTGAAAAACGTGTTACTGAAGGTAAATATTATACTGAAAAAGAAGCCGAAAAAATGCTTAGTAAATGGTAACTAAGAGTAAATTTAAACTTCTTTGGGACAAGGCAGCACTTGATGAATTGGTAGAAATTATAGATTATATCTTTAAAGAGAGTCCGCAAGGAGCTAGAATAGTTCGGGATTCAATTCAATCACAAGTAAACTCAATTAAAAAAAATCCATTAATTTTTGAAGTTGATCATTTGAAATTGAATAATGAGGGCAGTTTCAGGTCAACCACAATTTACAATTACCGCATAACTTATAAAATTTCAAAGAATCAAATTTTTATTCTTCGAGTTCGTCACACTAGCCGCGAACCATTGGAATATTAAATTATTAAATAATTATGAACGAAACGATATTTCAGGGAGAACATTTACTATACGGAAACCTTGGTCATTTGGCTTTAGTGGTTTCTTTCGGAACTTCTATCATAGCAACATTTGCTTACTTTTTTGCAGCAAAAAATGATAACGAACCTTCATGGAAAAAACTGGCCGACCTTTCTTTTTACGTTCACACATTTTCAGTTTTATCGGTAATAGGAATTTTGTTTGCCATTATTCATGGTCATCTTTTCGAATACAATTATGCTTGGCATCATTCGTCACGCGATTTGCCTGTTCATTACATGATTTCATGTTTTTGGGAAGGACAGGAGGGAAGTTTTTTACTTTGGATATTTTGGCAAATGGTCATTGGTAACATCATTTTGCACACTTCAGGTAAATGGACAAATCCTGTGATGTGTATCGTAATGCTTTCGCAAATTGCACTCACATCAATGCTTATAGGTGTTAAGATATTTGGATATAAATTAGGAAGTAGTCCTTTTGAATTGTTGCGTGATGCAATGGGTGAAGCACCTATTTTCAAACGTCCAGATTATATGAATAATATTAAAGACGGAAACGGATTGAATCCTCTTTTACAAAATTATTGGATGGTTATTCATCCGCCAACATTGTTTTTTGGATTTGCAACAACCATTGTTCCGTTTGCTTATGCTATTGCTGCACTTTGGAAACGCGATTATGTTGGCTGGATAAAACCCGCATTACCATGGGCTTTGGTTAGTGCAATGGTATTGGGAGCCGGAATTATTATGGGTGGTTTTTGGGCTTACGAAAGTTTAAGTTTTGGAGGCTATTGGGCTTGGGATCCTGTTGAAAATGCATCACTCATTCCTTGGATTATTTTGATTGCCGGTTTGCATGTGATGATTATTTATAAAAGTACAGGCAACTCGTTAACGGTTGCTTTACTGCTAATCATGACAACCTTTTTGTTGGTGTTGTATGCAACTTTTTTAACACGTAGCGGTATTCTTGGAAACTCATCAGTTCATTCGTTTACCGATTTAGGCATGAGCGGACAATTGCTAGTGTTCTTATTTATGTTTGTTATTCTGGCAACAGTTTTAATGGCTTGGCGATGGAAAGAAATTCCTAAATCGCCAAAAGAAGAAAATGTATTTACGCGCGAATTTTGGATGTTCATTGGTAGTTTGGTGTTGGTAATTTCATCATTTCAAATTGTATTAACCACTTCCATTCCTGTAATCAATAAACTATTCGGAACCAACCTTGCCCCGCCTGCAGATGTTATATCTCATTACAACAAATGGCAAATGCCTATGGCTATTATTATAGCTATTTTAACAGCTGTTGCACATACTTTGAAATTCAAGAAAAATCCGACAGAATTAATCAAGAAAATTTTGATTCATGTTTTCATTTCTATTGTTGTGTCTATTGGTTTTTATTTTCTGTTCGAACTTCAAAATTGGTTTTATATCGGATTACTTTTTGCAGCAACCTATGGTATTATTGGCAATGGAATTTTGATGATTCCTAAATTGAATAATCTTAAAAAAGCGGGAGCATCAGTGGCACATATTGGCTTTGGTATTTTGTTAATTGGCGTGTTGGTTTCATCGGCAAATAAAAAAGTAATTTCGCTAAACAACAGTGGAACTGCCATGTTTAATGGCAACGATGCAAAAACAAAACAAGAGAATGCAGAAAATCTTTTCCTCGAAAAAGGAAAACAATATCGCATGTACGATTACCTCATAACGTATGTTAACGATTCGATGAATTGGGTGAATCATTATTACCGTGTTCATTATAAAAAACTTGATAATGCAACTGATTCGCTTTTATACGAATTTGATTTGTATCCTAATGGACAAATAAATCCTAAGATGGGATTGGTTGCAAACCCAGATACGAAACATTATTTCACTCATGATGTGTTTACATACGTGAGCTCAGTTCCAGGAGAAAAAGCAGAAAATAAATATATGAACGAGCAATCTTTTCAAGTAAAAGTTGGTGATACCATTCATACAAATAATGCATTGGTAATTTTAAAATCAGTCAATACAAATTTGAAAGAACCACCAGCTGATGCTAAAAATTTGCAAGTATTAATTGGTGCCGAGTTGAAAGTGAAAACACTCGACAAAGAGTATGATGCTATTCCGGTATATGGTGTAAAAGATGGTCAAGTTGCACAGTTTGAAGCTTTAGTTGATGAAGCAAAATTGCGATTTAAATTTACTGGTGTTGACCCTAAAACAGGTAGCATTACGATTGAAACTGCCGAGAAAGATACCTCCGGAGATTTTATCATCATGAAAGCGATTGTTTTCCCTTGGATAAATTTGGTTTGGGCAGGAACAATTATCATGATAATTGGATTTTTGTTATCGATAAGTAAAAGGCTTGAACAGATAAGAAGCAATGCTGCTTAAGGCAGTATTTTTGACAATTAGAATAAGCCGACTTATATTCACACAAATATTTATTGATTGAGTTCACTAGTAATCATAGGTTCGGGCAATGTTGCTACTTGTTTAGGAAATGCATTTGTGCGAAATGGTGTTCATGTAAAAGCTGTTTATAGTTTACATATTGAACATGCAAATGAACTTGCTCGGAAGTTAAATACAAGTTTTGCATCTACAATGAATGATATTCCGAATGATGCAGATTTTTATTTGTTGGCAGTAAAAGATGCTGTGATAAAAGAGGTGAGTGATCAATTAAATGTAAACGGTATTGTAATTCATTGCTCGGGAACTACAAATGTTGATGCGTTAAACAAGCACAACTTGTCTGGTGTGATTTGGCCTGTTCAAACGCTTACAAAAGATTTTATTCCAGATAAAAACATGTTGCCGCTTTGTGTTGAAGGAATCAATGATGATGTAACAAAAAAATTATTGACTTTGTGTAATGCAATTTCTGATCAAGTCATTGTGATGAATTCAGAGCAAAGAAAATATGCTCATCTTGCTGCTGTTATTGCCAATAATATGAGCAATCATTTATTTGATATGGCTTCGGTAATTTTAAAGGAACATGGTTTGTCATTTGATTTATTGCGACCAATAATTAAAGAACTTGCCAATAAATTGCAACATGCCAATCCATATGAAACACAAACTGGTCCAGCAAAGCGAGGTGATTTGGATACCATACAAAAACAACTCGAAATGCTGAATGAGCATCCTCGTTACAGAGAAATGTATAAAATGATATCAGAAAGTATTTTGAGTCAGAATTAGTTGGGATAGAAAATAGCAAATAGAAAAAAGTAAATAGAAAATGTACTTAGAGAAATTAAAAGATATTAAATGTTTTGTGTTTGATGTGGATGGTGTGTTAACCGATGGAAAAGTGATTGCACTCGAAAGTGGTGAACAAGCTAGAAATTTTTTGGTAAAAGATGGTTATGGTATTGAACGTGCTTTGTTGGCAGGTTACACCATTGCTATTATTTCAGGTGGTGATCAAAAAGGTGTTCGCAAACGTTTAGAATTTTTGAAGGTAAAACACATTCATCTAGGTGTAAAAAACAAAATCGATGTGTTTAATAAATTGTGTTCAGACAATAAAATTAAGCCTGAAGAAATATTATATGTTGGCGATGATTTGCCCGATTACGATGTGATGCAACTTGCGGGTTTGCCTTGCTGTCCGAACGATGCCACACAAGAAATAAAAAATATTTCGTTATATGTTTCAGATAAAAATGGTGGCGAAGGTTGTGTGCGTGATGTGATTGAAAAAGTGATGAAAGTGCAGGGAACATGGAGGAAGTTTGAGAATGAAAATATTAATAATTGAAAATTGAGAGTGGAGAATTGAAAATGTTTAGAAGGTTTTATATCGTATTTTTTCTGTTGGTGCTTTTTATAAATGCAAATGCAACACGTATTCTTTTACCGATGGACGAGAGTCAGAAAAATCATTTAAAGGCATATGGACTTGCATATTGGGAATTAAAGCATGATAGAGATGTTGATTGGCTTTTGAATTACCGTGATGGAAGTTTTATGATGTTGTTTAGTGAAGATGTCGAAAAAGAATGTCGTGTTCGTGGTGTGAGTTATGAAGTAATTAGTGAAGGTCAAGTTACTTCCATATTAACTGAAATTGCTAAACCCGAAGTGAATATGGAATTGGTAAAATTACACAAAGCGCCAAAGATTGCTGTGTACTCACCAAAATCAAAAGAACCTTGGGATGATGCAGTAACACTGGTGTTAACGTATGCCGAAATTCCATATGATATTATTTTTGATGATGAAGTACTTGATGAAAAATTGCCACTCTATGATTGGTTGCATTTGCATCATGAAGATTTTACGGGTCAGTACGGAAAGTTTTATTTGCAATATGCAAACGCTGCTTGGTACCAGCGTGATGTACGCGAAGCAGAAGCAATGGCTGCAAAGCATGGTTTTAAAAAAGTAAGCCACTTGAAATTAGCCATCGCAAAAAAGATACGCGATTTTACTGTTGGTGGAGGTTACTTATTTGCCATGTGTTCGGCAACCGATTCGTACGATATTGCCATGGCTGCAGATGGTGTTGATATTTGTGAATCGGTTTTTGATGGTGATGGTGTTGACCCAAATGCAGAAGCAAAATTGGATTATGGAAAAACATTTGCATTCAAAGATTTTAAAATTATCCCAAATCCATACGTTTACGAATTTTCGTATATCGATGCAACACCCGATACACGACCAGTTAGCGAGGATAATGATGTATTTACCTTGTTTGATTTCTCTGCAAAATGGGATGTTGTTCCAACAATGCTTTGTCAGGATCACACAAAAGTAGTGAAGGGTTTTTATGGACAAACTACCGCTTTTAGAAAACAATTTATTAAGAGTGATGTGCTTGTTTTAGGAGAAAATAAACAACTTGGCGAAGCACGCTATTTGCATGGTGATGCTGGAAAAGGATCGTGGACATTTTATGGTGGACACGACCCTGAAGATTATCAGCACATAGTTGGAGAGCCACCTACAGATTTGGCTCTTCATCCGAATTCACCCGGTTACAGATTGATACTAAATAACATTTTGTTTCCATCTGCAAAGAAGAAAAAAATGAAAACGTAAAAATGTTTCTCATTTCGAGCTGACTCGGTAATAGATAATATATCTTGCTAAGCTCGGCATTCAATTAAAAACATCAATCAGAAATTTATGATTTACTTAGGAAAGAAAAATACATTAAAAGCACATCAGCAAACAGAGGCAGGAATGATGTTGATTGATGATAATAGAAATGAAGTGTTGTTGCCTAATAAGTATATGCCCGGATATTTAAAAGTTGGTGATATGATTGATGTTTGTGTTTACCGCGATTCGGGTGATTGGCTTACTGCAACAACAATTAAACCCTTTATTGAGATATATGGTTTCGCATATTTAAATGCTAGAGCTGTTACAAGTTATGGAGCGTTTTTAGATTGGGGAATTGAAAAAGATATGCTGGTGCCTTTTAAAGAGCAATTAGTAAAAATGGAGGAGGGGAAAAGTTACGTTGTTCACATGTACCTTGATGAAGATACGCAACGATTAATAGGGTCATCAAATATTCAAAAGTTTTTGAGCAACGAAAATTTAGATATTCAATTGGATGACGAAGTAGATGTTTTGGTTTTTGAAAACTCACCGATAGGGTATTTGGTTGTTGTTAATAATCAATTCAAAGGTTTGATTTATCACAACGAAGTTTACAAAAAAATAAATGTTGGCGATAGATTGATAGGTTATGTAAAAAATATTAAAGAAGGAAATGCCCTTGATATCAGTCTGCAAAAAATTGGTTTCAAACATGTGTTGTCAAGTACCGATTTTATTTTGGATGTGTTACATAAGAACAAAGGATTTATCAATTTATCCGACAATAGTTCTCCGCAAGAAATCATGGAGAAATTAAGCATGAGCAAAAAAACTTTTAAGAAAGCAATTGGAATTTTATACCGCGAACAATTGGTGAGGATTGAAAATGATGGCGTTTATTTAGTTAGATAAATAAAGTGTTTTCAGGTAAATGTATTGAGGCTTTATTTTTTTTATCAAGCAATTCGAATAAAAATAAATTGGCAACAATTAATTCAAAGCCATAAAAAACATCTTCAATCGGAATTGTTAAAAGTCGAATTCCTAAATTTTCCGAATTGTTATACCAAACTATAGGATGCTCTAATCCTGTACCGGTGAGCACTCCGTTGATGATAAAAAATGGAATGAGCAATACCGGATAAATGCTGATTAAATTTGGTAGCCACGTAACTTTAGCGATATATTTTATTGTTAAAATAAATATACCTAAGCTGATAAATGTAGTTGCAGTATATAGTTTTTGATGGTAATATATTCCGGTTATCAATAATATGATCGAAAATAAAATCACTACAAAGTTTTCCATATTATTTTTCCATTTAAACATAAAAAATAAATTCAAGCAGTGGTATGTAAATACACACGAAAATGGAATGCATATAAAAAATAGTACTTCTTCGATTGGCAAATTAGCAAGGTATATACCAGTGATGTAATTGTTGTTAAACCCCCAAATTCCGTGCTTTGTAAACAGCATGTCCCACAAAATAAATATCGCAGCAATCGAAATGTTTGCTATAAAAAACGATTTCCATTTTTTATAAAATTGAAGTTTCGGATGAAACGAAAAAATTACAGGAACGAATACCGTAATGAAATTTAGAATGAGGTATGTGAAATTTACGTAGTTCATTCAGGATTCTGTTTTTTAAAATATTTTAATGGAACCCATAACATTCCAAAACATTCACCATCTTCTTTACCTAAGTGTTTATGATGAATTTTGTGTGCTCTTCTGATGGCTTTAAAATATTGTGTATCTGAATTTCTTAGCAAATTAAATCGCTGATGAATAAATATGTCGTGAATAAAAAAGTAAGAGAAACCATAAAATGTAATGCCCAAGCCAATCCAAAACAGAAAATTGTAATCGTTTTGCATACCCCAAAGCAATCCTAAAATTCCGGGTATCGCAAAGATGAGAAAGAAAAAATCGTTGTGTTCAAAAAATCCGTAAGTATCTTTCTTATGGTGGTCTCTATGTAAGCTCCACAACAAGCCATGCATTACAAACTTGTGTGTAAGCCAAGCAACCATTTCCATGCTGCAGTATGCAGATATAACGATAAGCGTATTAATCAATATCATTTTTAAATAATTTTTCGAGTGCTAGTTTTCTGAATACAAAAATATTTTCAATTTTATTTCTAACAATAAGCCAATGCATGATGTTACCTAAATTTCCTAATGGTAATTCATAATCTACAACATCTTTCATTAAAATTCCACCTTTTTGAGGATAGAACGTATGCGTATGAATCCATGTTTTGTATGGACCAATTAATTGCCTATCGGTAAATGAAAAGTTTTGATCTACTTTTGAAATTTCTGTTTGCCATTTCATTTTTATTCCTAAAAGTGGTTTCACGGTGTAATCTATTTTCATACCCTCATAAATCTCTTCAGGTAGATTTTGGGTTAGTATATTAAAATCCATTTCGGGAGGAGTAATAACCGAAAGGTTCTTAGCTGACGAAAAAAAATCCCAAGCACGTTTATTACTAATAGGTAAAAACTGAAATGTTTTAAATTGATGCAAACTCATTAATGGTATTTATTTTTGCGTGTGAGATAAAATTCTTGTAATATTTTTTTACTTGAGGCAAACTAATTTTAAGCCACTCGGTGTAGTGTTCAGGATTTAAGATAATTTCGTTTGAGAGGTCTTCTAAATTGATATACTTCCAATCTTTCACTTCTAACTTTTCGGGTGCAGGTATTTCATCTGAAATGCCCATGAATACATGATCAAATTCGTGTTCTATTAATCCGTTTTCAAATGCAGCTTTGTACAAAAAACTAAAAGCAAATTGAGTTTCACTTTGCATTCGCATTTCTTCATAAAGTCTTCTTGAAACTGCATCGTTTGTTTCTTCACCATATCGTGGATGACTGCAACAAGTGTTTGTCCATAAACCTGCCGAATGGTATTTTTCATCAGCACGTTGTTGTAGAAGCAATTCGCCTTTTGTGTTAAATATGAACACAGAAAAAGCACGGTGCAAAATCCCTAACTGATGTGTTAAGAGCTTTTCTAATTTGCCCCATTGTTTGTCGTTTTCATCAACTAAAATGAGATATTCTTCAGTATTCATATGTTTAATTTTTCTGTTTTTGATACATAAGATGAACGAAGGAGTACTTCACGAATCAGTTTTTTTAAGTCTTCATCTTTTACATTAACCATTTCTTTCAATAAATATTTTTTATCGTCATTGATAGAAGTGTTGTAATTTAAAAATGAAGGTGCATTTGATTGTGCTGCAAAACGTAGAAACCTCAGCTCGATATTTGTTTTATCTGCGTTTATCGCTTTTTCGAGTAGTGTTTTCCCTTCTGTGAAATGACTCCATTTGCTAATTGGGTTTGTAACATAATTAGCATTCATCATGGTTGCGCATGCCTTGTAACCAGCAAGCACAGCATTATTTTGTTCGTTAAACGAATACAGCATCGTAATGAGTTGTTTGCATGATTCGGCTTCAGTTGAAGCTTTCATAAATAACGTACGTACTTCATTTTTTGAAGGTGTAAGCGCGTATGCTTTCGCAGCGATAATGAGTATACTAATTAGGATATATTTTTTCACAGCATATTCATTTTATATTGAACCATGCTATTCAACATCAGTGCAAATTTTTCGCTGTTACTTACTCTAATTCTCTTATTCATCACTTTTTCGGCAGGCACACCTTTTATTTTTTTAAATAAAGAGATGTAATAAACATAAGCTAAATAAACACCACCTTTAGATGAAGCAGGAAGTTTTTTTATGCCTATTAATGCTTCTTTAAAATCATTTTCTATTTCTTGTTCAACTTCAAGTTTTGCTTTGGTATTGAAAGATGTGAGTTCAATGTTTGGGAAATAAGAACGACCTAAAGTTTCGAAATCAGCTTTTAAATCTCTCAAAAAATTTATTTTTTGAAATGCAGCACCAAGTTTCATTGAGTATGGTTTTAATTCTTCAAACTGTTGTTTGTTGCCTTCTGTAAAAACATGCAAGCACATTAAGCCTACAACCTCAGCCGAACCAAGAATGTATTGGTCGTAATTTTCTCTAGAGTATTCAATCTTTTTAAGATCCATTTCCATACTTCTTAAAAAAGTTTCAATTAAATCATGATCAATTTTGTAAGTGTTTACTACTTCTTGAAATGAATTTAATATTGGATTCAACGAAATTTTTTTCTCGATGGCCTCGTAGGTATCAGCTTTAAATTTTTCGAGTAAATACTTTCTATCGAATTCATTAAAACTATCTACAATCTCATCGGCAAATCTTACAAAACCATAAATTCCATAAATGGGTTTTCGTAATCGCTCATTCAGAAAATAAATTCCCAAAGAGAAACTGGTGCTATAGGCTCGTGTTGTTAATTTGCTGCATTTTGCAGAAACATCATCAAATAAGGCTTTCATGGATTTTATTTTTTTAGGTAGTTTATAATTTGTTGTGCTGCTATTTTTCCTGATATAATTGCCGGTGGAACACCGGGACCAGGAACAGTTAACTGTCCAGCATAGAAAAGGTTTTTTATTTTTTTATTATTGACTTTTGGCTTTAAAATAGCTGTTTGCATGAGGGTATTTGCTAGTCCATAGGCATTACCTTTATAAGAATGATAATCGGTTATAAAATCATTTACACAGTAACTCCTTTTGTAATCAATATGCTCGTTGATGTTTTCTCCAGTTTGCTCTTCCAAGCGCTTCATCATGATGTTGAAATATTTTTCACGAATTTCTTCACTGTCATTAATTCCGGGTGCAATAGGCATCAATAGAAACAAGTTCTCATGACCTTCAGGAGCTACGTGGTTATCTGATTTAGATGGACAACAAACGTAGAACAGCGGTTTAGTAGGCCATTGAGGCTGTTTGTATATTTCAACTGCATGCTGATATAATTCTTCATCAAAAAATAATGTATGATGTTGCAGTTTGTTGATTCGTTTTTTTACACCGATATAATAGATCAAACAGGAAGGCGCAAAAGTTTTTTTATCCCAATATTTCTCTGAGTAATTTCTGTAGCTTTTGGGTAATAATTTTTGTTCGATATGATGATAATCACCTGAGGCAATGACTGCATCAAATTCAATATTTTTGCCTTTAACTAAGAGCGATGAAGCTTTGTTGTTTTGTATTTCTATTTTTTCGATTTCAGCATTTGCATGAAACGTTGCACCATTTTTCTTGGCTATGCTCATCATTCCTTCTATGATTTTAATGAAACCACCATCAGGATAGTAAGTCCCAAGTTTCAATCCTGCATAATTCATTAAACTATATAAAGCAGGAGTGTCTTGAGGCATAGCTCCCAGAAACAATACAGGAAATTCCATTAGAGCGATAAGCTTAGGATTAGAGAAATATTTTCTAACATGATTACTGAAAGACGAAAAAACTTGTAATCTAAACGCACCTTTTATTAAATCTGCATCGATAAACTCAGCAACTGATTTACCTGGTTTATAAACCAAGTTTTCCATGCCAGTTTTGTATTTATACTCAGCTTCCAACATGAATTTTTTAAGTTGAATAGAACTTCCAACTTCTATCGACTCAAATAATTCAGATAATTTTTCAAAATTTTCAGGAATACTCATCAAATCGTTTTTGCCATAAACAATTTCAAATGAAGGGTTGAGGAGTTTTAAATCGTAAAAGTCAGAAACTGTATGACCGAAATCGGCAAAGAACTTTTCAAAAACATCAGGCATCCAGTACCAGCTTGGTCCCATATCAAACAAATAACCCGTTTCGGTTTTAAACTGCCTTGCTCGACCACCGAATTGTTCATTTTTTTCGAATACATGTACATCGTGTCCGGCTGCCGATAAGTATGCTGCAGAACTTAATCCCGAAAAACCTGAACCAATAATGGCAATTTTAGACATTTTATG